>JAHFDC010000055.1 GCA_023249205.1 Candidatus Methylomirabilota bacterium | reverse complement strand
CTGGAGGACCGCCTCCTGCTCCCGGCGGCTCCGGAAGCGGGACAGCATCTCGACCTTCAGAGGGAAGGGATCGAACCGCTCGCGGAAGGAGGAGAAGTGCTGCATCGCCAGGACCGTGGTCGGGACGAGGACCGCGACCTGCTTGCCGTCCATGACGGCCTTGAACGCGGCCCGCATGGCCACCTCCGTCTTGCCGTAGCCCACGTCTCCGCAGATGAGGCGGTCCATGGGCCGGGCCCCCTCCATGTCCGCCTTGACAGCCCGGATGGCCGCCGACTGGTCCGGCGTCTCCGCGTAGGGGAAGGAGGCCTCGAACTCCCGCTGCCAGGGCGTGTCGGGCGAGAAGTGGTGTCCCGGAAGGACCTGGCGGGCGGCGTACAGTTGCAGGAGTTCCTTGGCCAGGGCCCGGACGGAGGCTTTCACCCTCGCCTTGGCCCTGGCCCAGGCGTTCCCGCCCAGCCGGTCCAGGGCCGGCGCGCGCGCCTCCGCTCCGACGTAGCGCTGGACCAGGCCCATCTTCTCGACGGGGACGTAGAGGCGGTCGGCGCCGGCGTACTCGAGGATCAGGTAGTCCCCGTCCTGCTCCGCGACGGTCAGGCGCTGCAGCCCCTGGTAGCGCCCGATCCCCTGGTCCACGTGCACCACCAGGTCGCCCTGGACCATCTCCTCGAGGGCGCGCAGCGCGGCCCCGGGGCGGGCCGCCTTGCGGGGCGGCGGCAGGCGACGCGTCCCGAAGAGTTCCCCCTCCGTGACCAGAATGACCTTGAGGGCCGGGAACCGGAAGCCTCGGCTCACCTCCCCGACCGCGATGGCCAAGGGGCGCTCGGGGGAGGCGCCGGCCCCGAGCGCAGCCCCCAGGGCGTGCTCCCGGAGGATCTCCTGGAGGCGGCCCGCCTGGGCCTCGCTGCGCGCCACGAGCGTCACCCCGAAGCCCTCCCGGAGCCACCGGGTGACGTCCTCCAAAAAATGTTGGAGGCGCCCCTGGTAGGTGGGGATCGCCTCCGTGGCGCACGCAACGGCCTCCCCGGCAATCCCTTCGGGAAGGGGAAACGGGAACAGGCCGACCCGGAGATGGGACGCGAGGCCGGCGGACAGGGTTTCCCAGGGGACGAGACGGGAGGCGGCCGGCGGGACCGCGAGGGCCGCCGCCGTGAAGCGCGCATCGGCCCGGGCGGCGTCCTCCCGTGCCCTGGCCGCCGCGGCCGCCACTTGGTCCGGGTCATCCAGGAGGCAGAGGGCCTCGGGGGGCAGGTAGTCCAGGAGGCTCGCCTCGCCACCCGGGAAGCAGGTCAGATAGGCCTCCAGGCCGGGCGCCGCGCGCCCCGCCTCCAGCGCCTCCCGGATCGCACGAGTGACCCGGCCTTCCGGGAGGCGATCCAGGGCGGAGAGCGCCGCCGCCCGGGAGTCCGGGTCGAGGAAAGTCTCGATCACCGGCAGCGCGAGGGCGCGGGGGAGGGGCCCGGTCGAGCGCTGCGTTTCGGGGTCGAAGGTTCGCAGGGACTCGATGGCATCTCCCACGAACTCGACCCGAACGGGCTGGTCCGCCAACGGGGGGTGGACGTCCAGGATGCCCCCGCGGAGGCTGAACTCCCCCGGCTCCGTCACCTGGGGGACCCGGCGATAGCCGATCCAGGTGAGGCGCTCGGCCACCTCCCCGGGGGAGACGAGGCGCTGGGGGTACAGGTGGACGAGGGCCCGCTCGAGCGCCTCGGGCGTGAGGAACCGGCCGCTTGCCGCAGCGGCGGAAGCCACCACGAGGCCCCGGCCCTCCCGCAGGAGCCGGAGGGCCCTCAGACGCTCCGCGGTGAGCTCGGGAGGGTGCAACGCGCGGGCCGCGGGATCTGCCGGCCACTCCGGCAGGTGCCCCACGGCGGCGGCACCAAGGTAGAAACGGGAGTCGCGGACGGCCGCCTCCGCCTCCGCGGCCGTGCCGGTGAGAAGGAGGCCCGGCCGGCCCGTGGCGCGCAGGCACGCCGCCGCAAGCAGCACCCGCGAGGCCCCCGTGAGACCGTGCAGGGTGAGGGTGGCCGGCCCCTCCCCCTCCAGGTGACGCGGGAGGTCGAGAGCCGTGACTACCTGCTTCAGCAAAGCCTCAGTCATTGGCCAAACACAAAAACCCCCCCCTGCCAGGGGTCATTGGGGCCCCGGCAGCGAGGGGGAGGCGGACCGCCTTACTTTGGGCGGTGCCGCTCCAGGATGCGGGCGATGAGACCGGAGGTGGAAGCTCCGGGGGTCAGGGGGACCGACTTAACCACCCCGCCCCCCGCTTCCACCACCTCCCGCCCGATGATCTGATCGGGAGGCCAATCGGCCCCCTTGACCAGGATGTCCGGGTGCAGGGCCGCGATCAGCGCGTCCGGATCCGGTTCATCAAAGAGGACCACCAGGTCCACGGCGGCGAGCGCGGCCAGCACCTCGGCCCGCTCCGCCGCCGGGACGATGGGTCGGCCGGTCCCCTTCACCCCCCGGACGGAGGCATCCGTGTTCAGCCCCACCACCAGCGTGTCCCCGAGGGTGCGGGCCGCGTCCAGGAACCGGACGTGGCCCCAGTGGAGCAGGTCAAAGCAGCCGTTCGTGAAGACCACCGTCTTCCCCGCCCCCTGCCAGTCCCGGACTGCCGCCACGGCTGCGTCCCGGTCCCGGATCTTGCCCGCATAGGTCGGACCAGGAACAGAACGGCCCTTCCGGCTGCGCTTCACGCCGCTTCCACCTGCCGTTCGTCGCAACGCGCGCCTGCGGCAGCGAAATGCATCGTGCGCAAGACTATAGCACGGGGGGGGCAGAGGGCCAACGGTCTTGCCTTCTCCGGAGAGGGGTCGTATAACCCGTCCCAGGTCGAACTACACGTCGGCGGGGCCCGCGGGTCTAAGAGAGAGTAGGAGCCGGCGGCCGCGGGGAGGACCGGGTGCACGAACCAGACGAGGCGCTCCTCGGCCGCCTCAGGGCGGGAGATGCGAGTGCCTTCGAGGCGGTGATCGCCGCGTACCAGCGGGACCTGTACCGGCTGGCCTACCGGTTCACCCGGAACATGGAGGACGCGAAGGACCTGGCCCAGGAGGCGTTCCTCCGGGCCTACCGCGCCCTGCCCCGCTTCGACGGCCGCTCGAGCCTGTACACCTGGCTCTACCGGATTACCCTGAATCTCTGCCTCAACCACCGGCGCGGGAAGATGCCGGAAGCCACGAAGGAGACCACGGCCCTGGCCGACCCGGCCCCGGGGGCGCTCGAGGCCCTGGCGGAATCCGAGCGCCAGGCGGCGGTGGCGGCCGCCATCGCGAGCCTCCCCCCCCAGCAACGGGCCACGGTCATCCTCCGGGTGCAGCAGGGACTTTCCCACAAGGCCATTGCCGAGATCCTCGACTGCTCGGAGGGAACGGCGAAGGCCAACTTCTTCCATGCGGTCCGGAACCTGCGGGCGCGCCTCCAAGGGTACGGGGCGCAGGAGGGATCCGATGCGGTGCGATGAAATCCAGGCCCTCCTGATCGAGGTGGCCGACGGGGCCCTGGCCGGGGCGCTCCCGCCCGAGGTGGAGCGCCACCTAGCCGACTGCGGCGCCTGTCGGGCGGAGGCCGCCGCCCTGCGGGAACTCCTCCGGACGGTCGCCCAGGATCCGGTGCCGGAGCCCCCGGCCCCCTACTGGGCGGCATCCCGGCAGGAGATGGCCCGCCGGCTCGGGCTCCGACAGCGCGCCGCCGGGCCCGCGCGCCCCCTTCCCGTGCGCGCGTGGGCCTGGGCGGGGGTTGCGGCTGCCCTCCTGCTTGTCGTCGGGGTGACCCTCCTGGCAGGCCGGGGGCTTTTCCCCTTCGCCCCGTCCGGGCCGACGCCGGAGGAGACCGCCCTCCTCCGCAACCTGGAGGTGGTCCGGGACCTGGAGCTTCTGGAGGACGTGGACATCCTGCAGGACTACGAGCTCCTCCGCACCCTGGCCTCCCAGGGGCGCGCCACGTGAGGCAACCGATGGGACGACCGAGGCTCCACGGGGCCATCCGCCGCGCGGTCGCTCTGCTCCTGGCGTGGGCGGCCCTGGTGCCGCTCCTCCCGCCAGCCAGGGCCGCCGAGCCCCCGGCGGGCCCGGGCCCACCCGAGCGGGCTCGGCTCGAGGAAGCCTGGCAGCGGTGGCGGAGCCTTTCTCCCGAGGAGCGGGCCCGGATCCGAAGCAACTTCGAGCGGTGGCAGCACCTCAGCCCCGAGGAACGGGAGGCCTTCCGCGAGCGGCAGGAGATGCTCCAGCGTCTTGGCCCGATGGAGCGGGAGCGCCTCCGCGAGAATCTCCAGCGCTGGCAGGGGCTGAGTGAGGCGGAACGGGACGCCATCCGGCGGAGCCAGCGGGCCTGGCAGGCCCTGCCGCCGGAGGAGCGCCTGCGGCTACGGGAGGAATGGCAGGGACTCCGGGATCTGACCCCGGAAGAGCGGCGGCGGCTGCGAGAAACGTTCCGGGAGATGCAAAGAGGAACGGAACCGGTCCCCCGCCGGGATCCGCCGAGCCAGGCACCCCCCGGCCGTCGGCGGCCTGGAGGGCGCTGAGTGGCCTACCCCTGCCAGCCCTCCACGAGGGCGGCGCACAGGAGGGGGAGCAGGAGCTCGTGGTGGCCGGTGAGGGCGTACCCCTTGCCCGCCCCGCCGGACACCGGGCGCCGGACCACGTTCTGGGTCGGCCGGTAGTGCTGGAGGAAATCGCAGTTGACGGTGGTAATGTCGGTCACCGCGTGCCCGGCGTTGCGCGCCACGGTGAGGGCCTTCACGAAGACCTCCGGGAGCAGGACCGCTGAGCCCAGATTGAGATAGACCCCGCCCCCTCCCATCGTCGCCACCAGGGCCGTGAGGAGGTGGAAGTCGCGCAGCGTGGTCTCGCCCACCGCCGCCCCGTCGCAGGCCGGGTGCATATGCACGATGTCGGTCCCGATCGCGACGTGCACCGTGGCGGGGAGCCCCAGGCGGACCGCGGCGGCAAAGAGGCTGAGATCCTCGTGGGGGAGCTTCAGGGTCCGGATCTTCTCCCCGAGCGCCCGGCCGAACCCCCAACCCTTCGCGCGGCCCTCCGTGACCGCCTGATTGATCATCTCCCCCGTCTCGGCGGCCATCCCGAACTCCCCGGCCGCGAGCCCCCCCTCCACGTCCTCCGACGTGAAGCCGGCGTAGGCCAGCTCGAAGTCGTGGATGGCGCAGGCGCCGTTCATGGCCAGGGCTGTGATCACGCCCCGCTCCATGAGGTCTATCATATGGGGCGAGCAGCCGACCTTGATGACATGCCCCCCCACCCCGGCGATGACCGGCTTGCTCCGCCGGCGCGCCGTCAGGATCGCGGCCACGACCGCCCGGAAGTCGCTCCCGGCCAGGATCCGCGGGAGGCGCTGGAGAAACTCCGTCAGCCTCCCCCCGCGTGTCCAGGCCCTCCCCAGGTCGGCCGCCTGCACCTTACTCGAGCGGGACCGGAGCGGGTAGGTCTTGAGCCTGGTCAGATCGATCCGGGGAAATTCCTCGGCCATGGTGCCTCCAGATGGACGGACTATAGCATGCAGCGGCACCCGGCCCAACCCGGGACCTCTCCAGCCATTCCGAGATCCACGACGATGCGCGCAACGCCCGCGGGGGATTACCGGGGAGCCGGCAGGAGCTGGCCTGGGGCGCCCAGGAAGCTCTCGAAGAAGCCGGTGAGCCCCCGGCCCAGGGTCATCAGGGTCTCGCCGCGGATCTGCGGATCATCAATGGGGCCCTTCGCGCTCACGTAGACGGTGACGAACCGCCCCTCCTTCCCGGTGAGGATGTAGCCGGCGACAGGGATCCGGGCCAGCACCGCATCAAGGCGCTGGAGCGGCTGCACCGCCAAGGTTACGGCAAGGGTCTCCTCGGCCAGGTCAATGCCCCCTGCGGCTGCCACCTTCATCGTGTTGCTCTCCAGGCGTAGATCCTCCGTCCGGGCTACCCCCCGTTCCAGAGCGAAGGTGCCGCTGATCTGGGTGTAGGGCCAGGCCCGATCCGCCCGATCCGGGCCCCCGGGGACTTCGAAGAGCTCAGCCAGGTTCAGGAAGCCAAGGACCTTGGCCAGCGTCCGGAACCTGCGGATCTGACCGCCCAGAACCTGGAGGTTCAGTCGCCCGCCGAGGCTCCGCCAAAACTGGGGCCCTCCCGCCGCCTCCGCTCTGAGCGTCCCGTCGGCGTTCAGCCTCCCCGATATTCGACCCCGATCCGTCCCCTGGACGCGCAGGACCCGGTCCGCCTCGGCGGCGGCGAGAGCGAAGGTGAACTCGACGGCCCGCCGTCCATCCTGGTGCCACACCTGCACGTCCGCCGTCAGCCGCCCCTCCCCCAGCCGACCCCGCAACCGGGAGACAGTGGTCCCGCTGGTGAAGCGAACCTCCCCGGCGATCTGCTGGAACGGCTCAGGGTAGCGCAGGAGGTCAAGGCGCGCGTCC
>JAHFDC010000223.1 GCA_023249205.1 Candidatus Methylomirabilota bacterium | reverse complement strand
CGGCCGGGCGGAGTGGGACCCCCTCGGCCTCCTTTCGCAATGCCGCGCATTGCGGAAGGGGCTGAGCGGGTGACGGAGCCTGGCCGCGAGCGGGGCACGCCGGCGACAGGACCCGCGGCAGAACGGTCTGAGACGATTGGCCCGGATGGGTTGGCCCGGCACGAGAGGTTCGCGCAACGTCAGTTCAGGTAGTCCTGGAGCTGGCGGGCCCTGGCGATGAGGCGGAGTTTCTGTTTCGCCTTGTCCTCGATCTGACGGATCCGCTCGCGGGAGAGGCGCAGGCGCTTCCCCACCTCCTCCAGGGTCATCGGCTCCTCGCTCCCCATGCCAAAGCGGAGCTCGAGCACCTGCCGCTCCCGGGGCTTCAGTTCCCCGAGGAGCCGCTCCACCTCCTGCCGGAACGATTTGCGGATGAGATCGAAGTCCGCCGCGGGGATCGGCTCCCCGCCGACGGCGCTGACCTCCCGCCGGTCTTCCATCCCCTTCTCCTCGTCCAGGGAAGCCTGGCGGGCGCTGATCCGGAGGACTTCCTCCACCTCCTCCAGGCTGAGGTGCAGCTGGTCCGCCAGGTCCTGATCGCTCGGCTCCGTCCCCATCTGCTGGGCCAACTCGGCCCGGGCCGTCCGGAGCTGGCTGGCCATCCGGGCCTTCCGGAGCGGCAGCCGCAGGGCGCCGCTCCCCCGGGCCAGCGCCTGCATGATGGCCTGCCGGATCCACCAGACCGCATAGGTGATGAACTTGACGCCGTACTCCGCCCGGAACCGCCGGGCGGCCTCGAGCACCCCCAGATTGCCCTCGTTGATCAGGTCCAGGAGGGAGAGCCCGCACCCCCGGTAGTGCATGGCCACTTTCACGACGAACCGGAGGTTGGCCTCGACCAGGTCCCGCAGGGCCTTCTCATCCCCGTCCTGGATCCGCTTCGCCAGCTCCAGCTCCCGCTTCTTGGGGAGGAGGGCGATCCGGACGATCCCCTGCAGGTACGCAGCCAGCGCGTCATCCGTGATTTCGTCGTAAAACTGGCGGGATCGGCGGGGCATCGCACCCCCTACCTTGAGTCCAACGAATTGCAGGTATTGCGCAGGGTAGCGCTGCAGCGCCGGGCCAAATGACGAGCATCACGAGGCCCGAGGGAGGAGCGGGTACCCGGCAATGGTGGGTGGGGAGGCGTACGCCGTGTGTACGTTGAGGACCGCCGCTGGCACCACCCGAAGGGTGGTCGGAGGACGAAGGGAGGCGAAGTCAGGTGGCCCGGCGCTAGCCCTTCTCCGGGTGGACCACCACGAACTGGCTGCCCCCATCCCGCCAGACCCTGAGGAGGAGTCCCTTCTCCCGCGCGCGGCGCACCGCTGCGGCGAACTCCTTGGTGTTTTTCACCTTCTGGCGCCCCACCTCCAGGATGACGTCCCCGGGGCGGAGGCCCGTCCGGGCGGCCGGGCCCTCCGGATCCAGCTCCGACACCACGACCCCCTCCGCCTCCTTGAGGCCGAACTGCTCCCGGAGTTCGGGGGTCAGCTCCTGGACCTTGAAGCCGTACCGGCCGGCGCCCTCCCCCTCGGGCAGCGCCGCCGCCACCGGCTCCTCTGTCGGCATCTCCGCGACGGCGAGCGTAAGGGTGAGGTCCCGCCCCTCCCGCCGCACCTTGAGGTTCACCTGCTTGCCGGGGGGAACGCCCGCGATGAACCGCTGGAGCTGGGAGACCCCGGAGACCTTCGACCCGTCTATCTCCAGGATCACGTCCCCCGACTTCAGCCCCGCCTTCTCGGCCGGCCCGTCCTTCAGGACATTGGCGATCAGGACGCCCTCGTCCGGCTTCACCCCGAACTGGGCGGCCAGGTCCTCCGTCAGGCCCTGGATCTGCACGCCCAGCCACCCGCGGACCACCCGGCCCTGGGCGATGAGCATGTCCTTGATCCCCTTCGCCATGTTGACCGGGATGGCGAAGCCGATCCCCTGCCCCGCCGCCACGATGGCGGTATTGATCCCGATGACCTCCCCCCGGATGTTCAGGAGGGGGCCGCCCGAGTTGCCCGGGTTGATCGAGGCGTCGGTCTGGATGAAGTCCTCGTAGGCGGTGATCCCCACGTTGCTCCGCCCGGTGGCGCTGATGACCCCCACCGTCACCGTCTGGGCGAGCCCGAAGGGGTTGCCGATGGCGATCGCCCACTCCCCGATCCGGATCACGTCCGAGTTCCCCAGCCGGGCGGGGACCAGGCCCGTCGCCTTCTCGATCCGGATGATCGCCAGGTCCGTCTTCGGGTCGCTCCCCACGACCGTCGCCTTGAAGGTCCGCTTGTCGGCGAGGGTCACCTGGATCTCGTCCGCCCGCTCGGTGACGTGGTTGTTGGTCAGGATGAAGCCCTGCTGATCCACGATCACCCCCGAGCCGAGGCTGCGGCGCTCCAGGTCCCGCCGGGGCCCCTCGCGGAAGAACCGCTCGAAGAAATCCTCCCCGAAGAAGTCCCGGAACGGCCCGCGGAGCGAGGGATCGAGAGGGGGGCGGCGGGGCGGCCGCGCCTTCTGGGTCGTGTTGATGTTCACCACGGAGGGCTTCACCCGCTCCGCCACCTCCACGAAGGCCTCCTGGATGGCCTGGAGCGTCTCCACGGAGGGCTTGGCGGCCGCGGCCGCTGAAGGCCAGGGAGCGGGGGCGATGAGGGCGGCACCCACCAGGAAGCAGACGAGGCCGGGCAGGACAAGCCGACGGGTGTGCGTGAGCACTGGATCTCTCCTTCTCGCGCGCGCTACTCGACGAATTCACCGTAACACACCCTTCGAGAGGGTGTCAACGGAGCGGCGGAATCCGACGCGCGGAGAGGAGCGGCCCGGCTGCGGAGCGAGCGGAGCGGCCGCGGGCGCCTGGGGCCCCGGCTCCTACCGGGGGGATGG
>JAHFDC010000054.1 GCA_023249205.1 Candidatus Methylomirabilota bacterium | reverse complement strand
AGCCTCTTCACCCCAGGCTCCCCTGACGCTCCAGGCCCACGTGATCCTCGCGTCCAACCAGGGGCAGGGAGTGGACAAGGCGATCGAGGGGATCGGGGAGGAACTCCGGAAGATCTTCCGCTACTCCCGCTACCAGTTGCTCTCGCGCGCGAGCGGTCGCGCCGCGCTTAAGGAGCCCTGGCGCGCCCCCCTCCCGGGCGGCCGGAGGCTCGATGTCACCCCCCTTGCCGTCCAGGACGGGCTCTCGCGGGTGGGGGTGAAGATCCTGCGGGGGGGGGAGCGAGCGAGGAAAGCCTGCTCACCTCCACGGTCCGGCTGCAGGGCGGCGGGAGCGTCCTGCTGGCCGGCCCACCCCCTGAGCAGGGCATCCTGGTGATCGCCCTCTCCGCCCACTGACCGCGCCGCGCCCCTCCCGTCTAACGATCGAGTATGTGACCAGCATAATCGGGGTCGGGGGGCAGCATAGCACCGGTGAACGGTATCCTTCAATAGGAGGATCCTCTTTGGCTTTCCCAATGCTTGTATGTCATAGCCGAGGAGCCCCTTCGGACAAACGCTGCAGCGCTGGTCAGCATATCCAGGGAGTGGGCTCTGGATTCAACGCCAGCTCGTCGTCAGGGGGAAGTGTCTACATTATCGAGGGAGGTTCTTCAGTCAGCGTCGGCCTCTCACCTCGTTGATGAGTTCCATCTGGATCTCTTGGATTTCCACGAGCCGTTCCCATTGATGGGAAAGCAGATGGTCTATTTTCTGGTGCAGCTGCCGGATCTCCAGCTCGGCCTTGAGATTGACTTGGTAGTCATGCATCGAGCGTAACCGATCCCGCGCCTCCTGGCGGTTCTGACTCATCATGATCACCGGCGCCTGCAGGGCCGCCAGGGCTGAGAGCACCAGGTTCAAGAAGATATACGGATACGGGTCGAACGGGCGCATGACAAGCACATACGAGTTGACAAACATCCAGGCAAACAAGACCACCGCGAATACGACAATGAAGTTCCAACTGCCCCCGAATATCGCAATCCGGTCTGCCAAACGCTGACCTACTGTGAGTGCAGCCTCAAAATGTACTTCCGGATTCCTGGCCAGTATCTCGTGTTCTCTCAAGCCCTTGAGGACTTCGAGTTCGAGTTCGGTCAATTCTCCCTTTTCGGCTTCGAGGAGCGCTCGCACATACTGATACCGGTATTTCTGGAGGTCATCAAGGCAGATCCAGCCGTGCTCGTCCCAGTGTGCGATGTCACGCTGAATTAGTTGCACCACAGCAGGACGAACAATGATGGCCCTCCGCAGCTCGGCGCGACGTGTTGTCCCACAGACTTGACACGATAGCTCTTTGCGAGACGCGCTTCGATTCATGGTTACGAACTCCCTCTCACGAGGAATGGCTTTCTGCCTAACGTCAAGGGTGAGCCACGAGCTTGGCGAGCGGGATCTTGCTCAGGAGTGACACCCCAAAGCCGGATGTAGGGCTCGTATTCCATCACGTAGACGCGCCCGAGTTCGCGCCCGTCGTTCAGGGTCACCGCACAGGGGTAGTACGGACGTCGCGGTCGCGGCTGGGCGGGACGGCCTCGAGCTGCTTGAGCAGGCGCCGAGGTATCCCGGGGTATCGAGGCATCTCGGCCGTCAGGCCGGCGGCTCCGGCCCGGCGGCTCCCCGGAGCAGCGCCTCCAGGACCTCGGGGAAGATGGCCTCCGTCTTCTTGCGCAGCACATCCGGGCCCACGTTGGCGATCGGATGCTCGATGCCGATGAGGGGAATCTCCGGCATGCCGTAGTTTTTGGCGTGGTGGCGCCCCGCCTCCAGGAACATCGAGGTGACGACCGTCGCGGTCACCGCGCCCTGCCGCTCCAGCAGGACCGCGTCGAGCACACTGCCCGACGTGCAGGACCCTCACCCGCCGACCGCGGTGACCACCACGTCGCAGGAGCGGGCGATTTCCTCCAACAGCTCATCCGGTGCCTTCTTGGTGTAAAAGGCCTTGCGCCGCCAGATCGTCTCGGCGAACTCGTAGCGCTCGGCCAGCAATTCCTGGAGGCGCTTCAGGATCTCGTCGGCCCGTTCTTTGCTGTTATCCAGGAAGCCGACCCGGAGCCCGTTCAGGCTCCCCCGCCGCGGGGCGAGGGGGTGGATCTCCGTCTCTTCCTCGGCCGTCGGGTCGAGCACCACGATGCCGGCCGCCATCCCCTCACGCTCCATTCTGCTCCCCCTCGTCCTCCCCGTCCCGGGAGCGGGTCCCCAGCACCGCCTGCGCGGCCGCGATGTCCTTCGTCACCGCGCGGCTCCCCAGACGGCCCCACCCCGGGATGACCAGCGAGAACCGCCCCACGCTCCCCCCAGCCACGATGAGCAGGATATCCTCGGGCCGGCTCACCACCGGGATCAGGGCGTTGTCGTCATTGCGGTCGATCCACTTGGGCCAGTACTTCTCCCAGGTCGCGTCCCCGTAGTACTCGCCCCCCTGCTTGAGGCGCCCCAGAGGCCGCCGCGCCGTCTCGAAGAGGAACTGCTGGACATCGCGTCGCCCCCATCCCTCCTCCGCCAGCGTCTTCGCGTGCTCCACGCCGATGACCACCAGGCACTCTCCCTGCTTGTACATGTTGTTGTTGCCCATGGTGGCGAGCGTGTCGGCCACGGTGCTGAGGATCCCGCGGCCGGTGCGGCTCGTATGGTCGCTCACGCTGTGGGGGGCCTCGGCCGCGAAGAGCGTGACCGCGCTCTGGTCCGGCCGGAACCCCCGGCTCACGTGGAGCGGCTCCCAGGGGGAGACCTCTTCGTGCTCCGCCACGCAGTAGGTGTACTTGCCCGGGTGCCCGAAGGTGGCCTTGTCGGTGAGACCCGGGAGGCCGCCCCCCAGGTTGATCATGCAGAGCCGGACCGCCCGGCCGATGGTGGCGTTGGCCCGCCAGCCCTGCCCGAAGCAGTTGGGGCCCGCGTTGATGTCCAAGGCCTGGCGGACCGGTCCGTTCACGATGCAGAGGGGCGCGGCCACGTGGGTCGTCGCCTGTACCCCGTTGAGGTTGAATTCGTCGTCCGCGATGGCCTCGATGGCCGCCACCACCACCGGGAAGTACTCGGGACGGCAACCGGCCATCACGGCGTTGATCGCTACCTTCTCGAGCGTCGCCACCCCGTACCGGGGGGCCAATCGGCCTACCACCTCCCCGGGCTCGCGCCCCAGGACCGCCAGGGCCGCCTCCACCCGCTGCTCCGTCGGCGGGACGATGGGGAGACCGTCGGTCCAGCCCTCCTCTGCGAACCGCTCCACCGCCGCGAAGTAGTCAGGAAGGTTCAGGCGTCGTGAGCGGAGCGTGGCGGTCGTCATGGTGCGCCCCTCCCTCCTCTGTCTCGGCCAGCAACTGCGGGGGCAGCCCGCACGGCTATGCTACAGACCCCTGCGGGCCCGCGCAAGCTCTCCTGCCCTGCCCCCCGAAACTGGTCCATTCCGGATGAGAAGCCGCCCCGGCTCGCGGACGACAACAGCCGGCTCAAGCGCCTGGTGGCCGAGCTGGCGCTGGAGACCCAGCGCCGGGCCTGTCGGCGGGGGGGCTGGCGCGCTCCATCTGCCGCTCCCACTCCCGGTCGGAGCAACATCCCGAAACACACCTAACGACTCGCGGTTCAGCCGCCCGCGCTATGTGGGGGTCGGCTGGCACCGGCAGTGAGGCACCCTGACAGCAAAGATCCCCAATCATTCCCCAGATGCCCTCGAGGACTCATACGGCAAGAGGGGTGAGCCGATACACTCGGCCGAGTTGGCCTGCCCTTTTGAGATCGCCCGTACGTAGCGCCTCCCGTACCTCATCCAATTTCTGGGCATCCTCCAAGGACAAATAGGGCGACCATCCCGCGTCAGACTCGATCCACTCAATCTCGACCGCGGCGGCGTATTGTCCCTCGTGCACGAACTTCGTACGATGTCTTGTCGTCATGGCCTTCTCCTCAAACAATCATCTGTCCACCGGTTTGGATCCGGCCTATACGCGGTCACGACGACGGCTGGAGAAGCCGCATGGCTCGGGATGCCCCACACAACATGGATGGGTCTGCCGTCGTGATCCCGTTGTAAGACCAGGACACACGGTCCCTTGTGATAGGTCGGGTACTCTTCGATCACCGTGCCCTCGCCGACCCCCGCGAGGATATCCCTGACCAGGATACTCTCTTCAGCCAGCTCATCATAGCCATGGTCCGAGATCAGGACCTCTCGCCGTGCGACCAACTCAAGAATGCGGCGAAAGATCTCGCTCATCAAGAAATCTGCACCTTAGCCTGCTCACATGCATAGGACACGTGCCTGAAAGTTCCTGGACCTGATCCATGCCAAGAGGGTAGCACCTCGGCGTCCCAACCAGCCTAACGCTGTGGGAGGCCGCAGTGTAACGCGCCGAGGTTGACCTTGCATCTCATGCGGTACCCTCCTGTTCTGAAAGGGCTTGCGCGGCTGGAGGCGCTCCGGTAGTCACCGGGTTATCCGGCTTGGCCTCGCAGTATATCACGCAGAGGTTGACGGGAGGCGAGCGGGTGGGCCGGCGGAGCCGGAGCCAGGCGGCGCCCTCGTGCTCCAGAGCCTGAAGGCGCGCCGCGGCTTTTGCCTTGACAAGCCCGAGAGTCGCGTGATTCGATAGGGAGGTTTTTCGTTACCGTGAAGGAGGGCGGGATGAGCCTCAAGGGAAAGCGGGTCGCGGTCCTGGCGGAGAACCTCTACCAGGAGATGGAGTTGTGGGTCCCCTACTACCGCCTGAAGGAGGCGGGGGCCGCGGTGAAGGTGATTGGGACCGGGTCGGCCAAGTCCTACACCAGCAAGCACGGCTACCCGATCGCGGTGGATGCGGCGGCCGATGAGGTGAAGGCCAAGGAGTTCGACGCCGTCGTCATCCCCGGCGGGTACGCGCCGGACCTGATGCGCCGCTCCACGGCCATGGTGGGGCTGGTCCGCGAGGCCTTCCAGCAGGGGAAAGTCGTGGCGGCGATCTGCCACGCCGGCTGGATGCTCTGCTCGGCCGGCGTCCTGAAGGGGAAGACGGCCACCTGCTTCCACGCCATCAAGGACGACTTGGTGAACGCCGGCGCCCGCTACGTGGACGAGGAGGTGGTGGTGGACGGCAACCTCATCACCTCCCGCAAGCCGGACGACATCCCCGCCTTCTGCCGGGAGATCATCAAGGCCCTGGAGAAGGCCGCCTAGGCCCACCCTATGGACAACTCCGCCCGGATCCCCATGACCGTCGAGAAGGTGGTCCTGACCCGCCCCCGGGGGTTCTGCGCGGGGGTGGACCGGGCCATTGACGTGGTGCGCCTCGCCCTCCAGCATTACCCCGGCCCGATCTACGTCCGGCGGGAGATCGTCCACAACGCCCACGTGGTGGAGGAACTGCGGGGGCAGGGGGCCATCTTCGTGGAGGAACTGGACGAGGTCCCGGAGGGGGCCACGGTCATCTTCAGCGCCCACGGCGTCTCGCCGGAAGTGGTCGCGCAAGCCAAGGCCAAAAGGCTCCGGGCCATTGACGCCACCTGCCCGCTGGTGACCAAAGTGCACAACGAGGCAATCCGGTACGCTCGGGACGGGCGGACTATCTTTCTCATCGGGCACGAGGGGCACGACGAGGTCATCGGGACCCGGGGGGAGGCGCCCGACCGGATCGTCCTCGTGAGCTCCGAGGCCGAGGTCGAGACGCTGGAGGTCCCGGACCCGGACCACGTCGCCGTCATCACGCAGACCACCCTCAGCGTGGACGATACGCAGGGGATCCTGGACGCCCTGAAGCGCCGCTTCCCGCGCCTGAAAGCCCCGCACAAGGACGACATCTGCTACGCCACCCAGAACCGCCAGACCGCGGTGAAGGCCATGGCCAGCGCCGCGGATCTGATCCTGGTGATCGGCTCCGACAACTCCTCCAACTCCAACCGGCTCCGGGAGGTGGCGGAGGCCTGCGGGACGGCCGCCCACCTCATTGACGACGTGAGCGAGATTGATCCGGCCTGGCTCCAGGGCCCGAAAGTGGTCGGGATCACCTCGGGCGCTTCCGCCCCCGAGCACCTGGTGCAGGAACTCGTCGCCTTCTTCCGGGGGCAGGGGGTGCAGGTCGTGGAGGAGATCGAGATCATCCCGGAGGATGTGCGCTTCGCCCTCCCCCCCGAGCTGATGGCCGTTCGGCCCCGGGGCGCGGCCTAGGCCGCCGGGGTTGAGCCCCCGCCCCGCCGACACTGGCGTGCTTCCCTTCGCCCGCTCCGCCGCCCGCCGCCTCACGAAGGCCAGCCAGTCCAACTTCGCCTACAGTTTTCTTGTCCTCCCCCGCGCGCAGCGGGAAGGGATGTACGCCCTCTACGCCTTCTGCCGGGTGAGCGACGACATCGTGGACACCGCTGCCTCCCCGGAGACGGCGGCCACCGCTCTGAAGGCGTGGCGCGAAGAATTGGACCGGACCTTCGCGGGGGACCCGCGT
>JAHFDC010000222.1 GCA_023249205.1 Candidatus Methylomirabilota bacterium | reverse complement strand
TCGTGCATGACCTGCTGGCCCGTCTGCTGGACCGTCAGCGTCTGGACGTAGTTGAAGAGAAACGCAACCAGGACGATTCCCAGGAAGAGGAACGCATAGCGGTCGAGCGCGGCGATGTTCCGGTCCACCAGGGCGGCGTCCAGCGCCGCACCGATGAGCATGGGGCCGGCGAGCTCCGCCACCTTCTCGAGGAGCAGGCAGAGGGAGGCAAGCGCCACCCGGGAGCGGTAGGGCCGGAGGAAGGTGAGCATCCGCCGGGCCAGCGCGGCGTCGTAAGCCTTCCCCAGGACCTCGTCCTCGTGCAGGTCGGGGACCGTCACGCCCGCCCCTCCACCGCTTTGGGCTCGCCGCCGAGCGCCTCCAGCTCCCGGCTCAGGGCCTGCTGCTTGACCAGCGCCGCGTACCGGCCGCCCGCCGCCAGCAACTCCCGGTGCGTCCCCCGCTCGAGGATCCGTCCCCCCTGGAGGACCACGATCTGGTCCGCCTCCATCACCGTGGAGACCCGGTGGGAGATGAGCAGGACGGTCCGGCCCCGGAGCGTCGTCCGCAACCCGCGGAGGATCCCCTCCTCCGTCTCCGTGTCCACGCTGGAGAAGGCGTCGTCGAAGATCAACACGGGGGCGCCGGTCACGAGGGCCCTCGCGAGCGCCGTCCGCTGCTTCTGGCCGCCCGAGAGGCGCACGCCTCGCTCGCCCAGAAGAGTGTCGAACCGGTGGGTGAACTCCTGGACAGCCGGCAGCAGGTGGGCGACCCGGGCCGCCTCCTCCAGCGCCTCCGGCGCAACCTCCCCCCGACCGAACAGGATGTTCTCCCGGATGGTGTCCGAGAAGAGGAAGATATCCTGGGAGACCATGGCGATGTTGGCCTTGAGTTCGGCGAGCGGGATGCTGAGGATATCCCGCCCGTCCACGAAAACCGTCCCGGGCGACGCCTCAAAGAGGCGAGGGAGCAGGTGGACGAGGGTCGTCTTGCCCGCCCCCACCTCCCCCACGATCCCGAGCCAGCTCCCCGCCGGGACCCGGAGGGAGATCCCCCGGAGAACCTCGGGCCCGCCGTCGTACCGGAACGAAAGATCACGGAACTCGATCTCTCCCCTCAACCGCGCCGGGACCTCCGGGGCCGGGAGAAGGTGGCCCGGGGCCACCGGCTCCTCCAGAATCTCCACGAGGCGCCGCAGCGCCGCCTTCCCCCGCTGGTAGAGGTTCACCACGTACCCCACGGCCATGAGGGGCCAGGTGAGGCTGAGCAGGTAGGCGAAGAAGGCCAGGAAGGCCCCCGGGGTGAGCGCGCCCGTGAGCACCCGCCGCCCTCCCATCCACAGGACCACGACCGCCGAGAGGCCGGAGCAGACCGTGAGCATCGGCCACATGAACGCCCAGAGCCGGACGACTGCCAGCGTCCGGTCGGCGTAGGCCCGGCTCTCGACCGCGAAACGACGAGCCTGATTCTCCTCCTGGGCGTAGCCCTGGACGACCCGGATCCCGGCCAGGCTCTCCTGGACGAAGGTGCTGAGGGCTCCGAGTTGCTTCTGGACCTCGCGGTACCCCAGGTGGATCCGGTTCCCGTAGCGGCGGACCAGGAGCGTGATCCCGGGGAGCCCCAGAAGGGCCACGACCGTCAGTTCGGGGTCCAGGACCAGCATGAGGCTCAGGTTCAGGACCACCAGGAGGCTCGAGTCCACCGCCGCCACCGCGCCGAAGCCGATCAGTTCGCGGAACTGGGCGATGTCGTTCGTGAGGCGGGACATTAGATCCCCGGTCTGGACCCGCTGGAAGTAGCCCAGGGGGAGCCGCTCGAGGTGCGCGAAGACCTGGTGCCGGACGTCCCACTCGACGTTTCGGGCGAAGCCGAAGACGTTGGTCCGCCAGAGGTACCGGAAGGCGCCCTGGAGGACCGCCGCGAGGAGGATCAGGGCAGGATACGCGAAGAGGGAGGCCCGGCCGGCCGCCGCCGCCGGCAGGCTGTCCAGGGCATCCTTCATGAGCCAGGGGATGGCGAGGCCGAAGAGGTCCGTGGCCACCAGGGCGGCGAGGCCGAGGAGGAGGGCGCGGCGGTGCCGCTTGATGGCGGGGGCGACGCGGGACAGGGCGGCGCGGATGACACCTCCGGCCGGGCGGCGAGCGCGGCGAAAGACCACCGGGAGAGGCCCGGAGCGCCCCCGGCAGCCCGGGGCGTATTCTAGCGCGGGGGGCGGGGGGCGGGCAAGGCGCGCGCCGCAGGGCCCGGGCCCGCTACCCCGGCGGTGAGAACCGCCAGAACGGGGTGGACCTCCCCAAACGCTCCAGCGCGTCCGGGAGGTGCCGCGACAACTCACCCAGGCGCAGCAGGTAGTCGGGCGCTAGCCGTTCCCGGTACCGCGGGAGAACGAAGAGGATCGTGACAAAGTCAGCGACAGGCCGGATCCCTTCCTCGCTACCCGGTGCGAACCGCGGCCACTGCCGGACATGCTCTTCCGACCGGAAGAGGTTCATCTGGCTTCACGTTCGCGCCCAGTTCTCGCGCCAGCGCCACGCGGGCAGATTCGAATGGCCGACGGCCGTCGCCGGGTCGAGGGACAGTAGCGTCCCGTCCCGCATGCGGACGCTGATGGCCTGCCCGCAGTCAAGGCAGGGAGAATCAATGCGGATATCTCTCTGGGGGAACAGCCAGCTGATGGCAAGCGTCTCGAACCCACACTGGGCATACCACCGTTGCTGTCCATCCACACTCACCAGGTACTGGGTCGGTATATTGGAGAACGGCGCGAACGAGGCGATCCAGTCGGTCTCAGGATGGAGCCAGGTGGGCAGACCCATGTTGATCAGCTCGTGGAGAGCCTGCCGCGCCTCCTCGGGACGAAGGCCAAGCTGAAGACCCAGCTCGGTGTAGTGCGGTGCGCGGCCATGCTGGAC
>JAHFDC010000053.1 GCA_023249205.1 Candidatus Methylomirabilota bacterium | reverse complement strand
TCACTGGAATCCATCCCGTCGGGCCCCAGGAACTGGCCCTTCACCCCCTTCTCCCGCATCTGCTTGAGGAAGACCGCGCCCTGGTCGTAGATGCCGCCGAAGTAGACCAGGTCGGGGTTCTTGGCCTTCATGGGCGTGATGATGGGGTCGAAGTTGGCCTTCTCCTCGGTCCCCTCGAAGCCAAGAATCTGGATCTTATGCACCTCGGCTGCGGTTTTGAAGAACTCGGCCACGCCTTGGCCGTAGGTGGTCTTGTCGTGGATCACATAGGCGGTCTTGGCCTTGAGGGTGGTCTTGGCGAACTCCGCACCCACCTGCCCCTGGACGTCATCTCGCCCGCACACCCGATTGACGTTGGGAAGGTTCCGATCAGTGATGACTGGGTTGGTGTTGGCCGGGGAGACCATGACCAGGTTGTCCTCCTTGTAGACCTCGGAGGACGGGATGGCCACGCCCGAGTTCAGGTGCCCCACCACCGCGAGGATATCCTTGTCCGCCATGAGATTCCTGGCATTGGCAACACCTACGTCGGGCTTGGCCTGGTCGTCGAAGGGCACCACCTCCACCTTGAACCCGAGCTTCTCGACCGGGCCCTTCAACTGCTCGACGGCCAGTTGGGTCCCGAGCTTGATCGCCTCACCCAGGACAGCCTGTCCCCCCGAGAGGGGGCTCTGGGTAGCGATTTTAATGGTCCCCTTCTGCTGGGCCTCGGCCGGCGGCCAGGCCAGAAGCGCCAGCCCTGCGGCCAGCGCGATCAACCCTCCTGCAAGTCTCCTCTTCGCCATATGTCTCTCCCTATTTTCAGCGGTCACTCGTGCCACCATCTGCACCGCGCTCTGCTCTCGTCTCTCACCCCCTTCTCCAGGGCCGCTCGGCCCAGGGCCACACGGCCCGGCCGCGAGCTTCACCCTATCCTGCCCCCCGCCGGTAAGTCAAGCCGGGAGGCCGTCACCCGGCTCCCGCAGTTCCTCCAGCCCCTCCACCCGCCGCAGGGCTGCCACCGAGACCGCGCCGGCCCGCCGCACGCAGGGTGGGCTCAGCGTGAGATCCAGGACCGTGGAGGGCACTCCCACCGGACACGCCCCACCATCGAGGAGAACCTCCAGGTGATTCAAAATCTCCCCCGCCACTTCTTCCGCTCGTCGAGGGGGTGCCGCGCCCGTGCGGTTGGCGCTCGTCCCCGTGATCGGGCCCCCGACCAGCCGCAGGAGGCGGCGTGCCACCGGGCCACCCGGGACCCGTACCCCCACCGTCCCCCTCCCCCCGGTCACCGCCCGGGGCAGGTCATCCGAAGCCCGAAGGACCAGCGTGAGGGGGCCGGGCCAGAAGCGCCTCGCCAGGACCGAGGCCAGGACCGGCACCTCTCGGGCCACTTGGCCGAGCGCCTCCGCACCCGGCAGGAGCAGGGGAATGGCCTTCTCCCGGCCCCCCTTTGCCAGAAGAAGCCTCCCGAGGGCCTCCCCGTTCCAGGGATCAGCCCCCAGGGCGTACAGCGTATCCGTCGGGAACGCCACCAGCCGACCTGCCCGCAGGGCCGCTGCCGCCTCCTCCACCGCGCCTTCCGTCTCGCCCGACAGGCGCCGGACGTCAGCCGCCACGGGCGCTCAAGACCGGCCGGGCCCGCGCGCCTCCAAATAGACGCCCGGCCTCCGCGTCTTCTTCACGCCGCGGCGAGGAAAGGGATCCGGCACGCCTCCCCTGTGCCGAGGGGAGACGCCAGGCCCTCCAGCCCATGAGACCCGAGAACCCCGATCCATGAAAATCGAGGGAAGAGACCGGCCGCCAGATCGGCCCGGAAAAGTGTGGCCAAACACTGTATCCGAATACCGGAAGAGTGTGCCGGAATATAGCCCACCCTTCCCGGAATCGTCAATAGGATTCTTCGCGCCCTGGACCTGCCGGAACCCGGCGCCGGGCGTACGCCCCGGCCAGCACTTCGAGGAAGGCCCGGGTCGCCGCAGCCACGTCGGGGGCTGCCACGATGCCCGAGATGACCGCGACGCCGTCGGCGCCGGCCGCCAGGACCTCCGGGACCCGCTCCAGGGTGATCCCCCCCACGGCGAAGGTCGGCAGTCGGGTGGCGGCCCGGAGCGCCCGGAGGCCCTCCGGCCCGAGAACGGGGCGGATGCGCTCCTTGGTGGCCGTGGGGTACGCGGGGCCGACGCCCAGATAATCCGCCCCGGCCCGCTCGGCGGCGGCTGCCTCCTCCGGCCGGTTGGCTGAGACGCCCAGCAGCCGGCTTCCTCCGAGGAGCGGCCGGGCGAGGGCTGCCGGAAGATCCTCCTGTCCCAGGTGGACGCCATCCGCCCCCGCCGCCAGCGCCACATCCAGCCGATCATTGACGACGAGCAGGGCTCCCACCTCCCGGCAGGCTTGCGCCAGCGTGCGCGCGGCCTGGAGGAGCCGCCGGAGGTCGCCCCGCTTGTCCCGCAGTTGGAGAAAGCGAGCTCCCCCCTTCAGCGCCGCCTCGCCGACCGCTTCGTGGCTCCGGCCGGAGATGACCTCATCCGTGATGACACACAGGGCGTGGGCGGGGTCCCGGGGCAGTGGCATGCGAACTACTGGCCGGCTGGGCCGAGGCGCTCCAGGAAGCTCGTCGAGACTGCACCCTTGACGAAGTCGGGATGATCCATCACCCGGAGATGGAACGGGATCGTGGTCTTGATCCCCTGGACGACAAACTCCTGGAGGGCCCGCCGCATCCGGGCGATGGCCTCGAGCCGATCCTTCCCCCGGACGATCAGTTTCGCGATAAGGGAGTCGTAGTAGGGCGGGATCGTGTAGCCCGCGTAGGCGTGGGTGTCCACCCGCACCCCCGGCCCGCCGGGCAGGCGCAGGGTGGTGATTTTCCCCGGGGAGGGGAGGAACTGCTCGGGGTCCTCGGCGTTCGCCCGGCACTCGATCGCGTGGCCCCGCAGGATGACCTCCTCCTGGCGGAGGGGAAGGCGCTCCCCGGCCGCGATGCGCAGTTGCTCCTTCACCAGGTCCAGGCCCACCACCTCCTCCGTCACCGGGTGCTCCACCTGGATCCGGGTGTTCATCTCCATGAAGTAGAACCGGCCGTCCTCATCGAGGAGGAACTCGATCGTTCCGGCATTGACGTACCCCACGGCCCGGGCCGAGGCGACCGCCGCGTTCCCCATGGCCTCGCGCAGCGGTCCCGTCATGGCCGGGGAGGGGGACTCCTCGATCAGCTTCTGGTGGCGGCGCTGGATGGAGCAGTCCCGTTCCCCCAGGTGCAGGACCTGGCCGTGGGCATCGGCCAGGATCTGGAACTCCACGTGGCGCGGATTCCGGATGTACCGCTCGATGTACACCGCCGGGTTCCCGAAGGCCACCCCCGCCTCCCCCTGCGCCACCTCCAGCGCCTTCGCCAGGTCCGCCTCGGCCTGGACGATCCGCATCCCCCGGCCCCCCCCGCCGGCCGCGGCCTTGATGATGACGGGGTAGCCGATCTCCGCGGCGATGGCGCGCGCCTCCTCCAGACTACCCACGCTCAGCGCGCTCCCTTGCACCACCGGGACGGCGGCGGCGACGACGGTCTGGCGGGCCTGGACTTTGTCCCCCATCAGGCGGATGCTCTCCGCCGGCGGCCCGATGAAGGTGAGCTTGCAGGCCCGGCAGACCTCGGCGAAGTAGGGATTCTCGGCCAGGAAGCCGTAGCCGGGGTGGATGGCGTCGGCCTTGCTGATCTCGGCGGCACTCATGATGCGGGGGATATTCAGGTACGACTGGGCGGACTCCGGGGGACCGATGCAGACGGCCTCATCCGCCAGCGTCACGTGCAGCGATTCCCGGTCGGCCTCGGAGTAGACGGCCACGGAGCGGATCCCCATCTCCCGGCAGGCGCGGATGACCCGCAGCGCGATCTCTCCCCGGTTGGCGACGAGGACCTTCTGGAACATCATCTCGTCCCGCCAGACCGTGCTGCCGCGGGTCCTGTCGCCGGCTCGCCCCACTCGCGGCCGGACTCCGTCACCCGCTCAGCCCCTTCCGCAATTCGGTGAATTGCGGAAGGAGGCCGAGGGGGTCCCACTCCGCCCGGCCGCTCGGGGGCAGCGCCCGGCGCCACCCGCGGCGCGTCTGCCATCCTGGGTGCACCTCGGTGGCCCGGCACTAGACGGGCTCCACGAGGAAGAGCGGCTGGGCGTACTCCACCGGCTGCGCGTTCTCCACGAGGACCGAGGTGATGCGCCCCTTCACCTCCGCCTCGATCTCGTTCATCAATTTCATGGCCTCGATGATGCACAGGACCGAGCCCTTCTCCACCACTTGCCCCTCCTTCACGTACGGCTCGGCGCCGGGGGCGGGGGCCCGGTAGAAGGTTCCCACCATCGGGGACTCGATGGTCACCAGGTTCTCGGCCCGGGCGGGAGGAGCGGCCGGGGCGGCGGCGGGGGCAGCCTGCAGCGCGGGGGGAGAAGGGACCGGCGATAGCGGGGGAGAGGACGGGGCGGCGAGCACTGGGGTGACGTTCTCGCCGCGCCGGCGGATCCGGACCCGCAGGCCCTGCCGCTCGACTTCCAGTTCCTCGATGTTGGACTCCTCCACCAGCTTCAGGAGGGCCCGGATCTCCTTCAGGTCCATAGGTCTGCCCATCCCCGTGGCGCGCCTCATGCCCGCTCGATATACGCCCCCGTCCGCGTGTCCACCCGGACCCTGGTCCCGACCTCAATGAACAAGGGCACCTGCAGCACGGCCCCGCCCTCCAGTGTGGCCGGCTTCGACCCTCCCGACGCGGTGTCCCCCTTGACACCCGGATCCGTCGCCACCACCTGAAGCACCACGAAGGTCGGGAGCTCCACCCCGAGCGCCTGCCCCCGGTGAAACAGGAGGGTCACCTCCAGTTCCTCCTTCAGGAAGCGGCTGGCCGTCCCGAGCGCGTCCCCGTTCAGAGAGAACTGCTCGTAACTTTCCAGGTCCATGAAGTGGAACTCGAGCCCCTGCCGGTAGAGGAACTGGACCTTCCGCTCGTCAATCCGGGCGAGGGGGACCTTCTCCCCGGACCGGAAGTTCCGGTCCACCAGGGCGCCGGTGCGGAGGTTTCTCACCTTGGTCCGGACGATGGCCCCGCCCTTGCCGGGCTTGTGGTGCTGGTACTCCGTGACCACGTAGGGAACACCGTCGAGTTCGATCTTGACGCCGGGTCGCAGCTCGTTGGACGGGATCACCCGAAATGCTCCGCCCAGTGGGTTCCGGCCCTCTCAGCGGGCCGCCTGCCGCTGGCGCGCCAGGGCGAGCGCCGCTTGAAGGCCGAGCAGATAACTGTGCACGCCGAACCCCGAGATCACCCCGGCCGCGACCTCTCCCGTGAGGGAGTGGTGGCGGAACGGCTCCCGGGCGTGGATGTTGGTGAGATGGACCTCCACCGTGGGGAGCCCCACAGCGGCGATGCCGTCCCGCAGGGCCACGCTCGTGTGGGTGTAGGCGCCGGGGTTGAAGACGACGGCATCGGCCCATCCCCGCGCGTCCTGGAGGGCATCAATGAGGCCCCCCTCATGGTTCGACTGCGCGAACCGCACTTCGGCGCCGGCCGCGGCCGCCGCCCGGCGCATCTCGGCCTCGATCTCCGCGAGCGTGAGCCGGCCGTACACCTCGGGCTCCCGCGTGCCCAGGAGGTTCAGGTTGGGGCCGTGCAGGACCAGGATCCGCATGGGGTGCCTTGGAAGTCGGGCCAGAGGGGAGGCCGCGAACCCCTAGAGAAGGGCCCGGAGAGCCGGGGCCTCCTCCCGGACGAGGCGGCGGCCCGTCGCCGCGTTGCCGGTCGCCCGGGTGAGGAGGGCAAGCGTGCACTCCTCCCCGAGGGGGACGAAGTGGATATTCCGCCGTGTCGTCAGCAGGCCAAGGTGGACCCACGCCCCGAGGTTGAGACCCTGCACCAGGGCGTCTGCTCCGCGGAGGAGGGGAACGCACTCCGCGCCGATGGCCTCGGGGGAGGGACCGTTCGCGCCGGGGATGACTTCCACGGGCAACCCGTCCCGGTCCATCACCAGTAAACCCTCCCCCCCGTGCACCCTCCGGAGGAGCCCCCCGAGCGCGTCCTGGAGGCTCACGAAGTCCCTCCCCGGAGTTCGCCCTTGCGGCGGCGGGCGGCCTCGCGCCAGCGCTCGAGCGCCGCCAAGTCGCCCTCCTTCCCCTGATGCGCGCCGTCGGCCGCTGCGGGGGCCGGGGCGGGTTGTTGCATCTCCTCCAACTTCCGCCGCAGATCCGCGCGGGTGGGGTCCTGCCGCAACAGTTCCCGGTAGAGGTCTGTCGCGCGCTCCACGAACCCCTGCCGCGCGTACAGGTCCGCGAGCGTTTCGGTTGCTCGCCCCACCGGCAAGGAGGGAGCCCTCACCTCTACCGGCTCTTCCTCCGGCAAGGCCCAGGCTTGCTCCGTGCCGGCAGCCACGCCCATCGGCGCGGGAGGCGTCGCGGCAGACGGGGGGGGTGGAGAAGGAGAGGAGGGCCAGGCGTGCT
>JAHFDC010000221.1 GCA_023249205.1 Candidatus Methylomirabilota bacterium | reverse complement strand
GTTGGCCGAGATCGGCGAACTGGTGGCGACGGGGTGCGTCGGCATCTCCGACGACGGCAGCCCGGTCGCGAGCGCGGGCCTGATGCGCCGGGCGATGGAGTACGCCACCATGTTCGACATCCCGGTGATCCCCCACTGCGAGGAGTTGACCCTGAGCCAGGGTGGGGTGATGCACGAGGGGGTGGTCAGCACCCAACTCGGCCTCAAGGGCCTCCCGGGGGTCGCGGAGGCGGTGGAGGTGGCCCGGGACATCCTGCTGGCCGAGTTCACGGGGGCGCGCCTGCACCTCTGCCACGTGAGCGCCGCGGAGTCGGTCCGGGCCCTGCGCGAGGCGAAGGCGCGGAGGGTGAAGGTGACCGCGGAGGTCACGCCGCATCACCTCGCCCTGACCGACCAGGCGGTCTGGGGGTTCAACACCAACACCAAGATGAACCCGCCGCTCCGCGCGGCGGAGGACCAGGCCGCCCTGCGGGAGGCGCTGGCCGACGGCACGATTGACTGCATCGCCACCGATCATGCACCGCACGCCCTGGCGGAGAAGGAGCAGGAGTTCGACGCCGCTCCCTTCGGCGTCACCGGACTGGAGACTGCGCTCGGCGTTCTCCTCACCGAGCTGTACCACGGGAAGGTCCTGACCCTTCCCCAGATTGTGGAGCGGATGAGCGTCGCCCCCGCGCGGATCCTGGGGCTGAAGGGCAAGGGGAGCCTCACGCCGGGCAGCGAGGCGGACGTGACGCTCTTTGACCCGGAGCGGGAGTGGGTGGTGGAAGCGAAACAGATGACCTCCAAGAGCAAGAACTCCGCCTTCCTCGGCTGGAAACTCAAGGGCGCCCCGGTGATGACCATCGTCGGGGGCAAGGTGGTGTGGGAGGCATGAGCCGGAAGGCGGTCCTGGCGCTGGCGGACGGCACCACCTTCGAGGGGCGCCCCTTCGGCGCAGAAGGGGAGGCGATCGGCGAGGTGGTCTTCAACACCGGGATGACCGGCTACCAGGAGGTCCTCTCCGACCCCTCCTACCGCGGACAGATCGTCTGCATGACCTACCCCCACATCGGGAACACCGGCGTCACCCCGGAGGACCTGGAGGCTTCGAAGCCCGCCCTCGCCGGCTTCGTCGTGAGGGAGGGCTGTTCCGCCCCCAGCAGCTGGCGTCTGCGGGGGGGGCTGGAAGAGTTCCTCAAGGCCCACGGCATTGTCGGCATCCAGGGGATTGACACCCGGGCGCTCACCCGGCACATCCGCGACCGCGGCGCGCAGGAGGGATGCCTCTCCACCCGGGACGAGGACCCGGCGCGCCTGGTGGAGAAGGCGCAGGCCTCCCCCGGCCTCATCGGGCGCGACCTGGTGGCCGAGGTGACCTGCCCCGGCCCCTACGCCTGGCGCGAGGAGGAGTGGGCCTGGGGGAAGGGAATGAGCGGGGGGGCGGACCGGGGCGGGGTGGAGGGAGGGAGCCACCCGATCGCGCCCCAGATGGACCTCTTCGGGGAGGTCCGCCGGCCCAGCGGCCCCTGCAAGGTGGTCGCCTTCGACTGCGGCATCAAGCAGAACATCCTCCGGAAGCTGGTCGGGTTGGGCTGCGACGTGCTCGTGGTTCCCGCGAAAACGACGGCCGCCGAGGTCCTGGCGCACCACCCAGACGGCATCTTTCTCTCGAACGGGCCGGGCGATCCGGAGGGCCTCCCCTACCTGATCGAGACGGTCCGGGGCCTCCTGGGGCGCAAACCCATTTTCGGGATCTGCCTGGGGCATCAGATTCTGGGGCTGGCCCTGGGGGGCAAGACCTTCAAGTTGAAGTTCGGCCATCACGGGTGCAACCACCCGGTCAAGGACCTGACGACGGGGAAGGTGGAGATCACCACGCAGAACCACGGCTTCGCCGTGGCCATGGACTCGTTCCGTGATCTTCGGCTCGGGGAGCGGGAGATCAGGCGCGAAGACGTCCTCGAGACCCACGTGAACCTGAACGACGGCACCTGCGAGGGCCTCCAGCACCGGACCCTGCCGCTCTTCGCGGTCCAGTACCACCCGGAGGCCTCGCCGGGGCCGCACGACTCCCACTACCTCTTCAAGCGGTTCCTGACCCTGATGGAGCGGGAGCGGCGGCCCCCCGGCCGCCCGCCCCGCATCCAGTTCGGCGACGGGGCGTGAGTGCAGTTGTCCAGTCGATTAACGGGGTGCCGATCCGGCTCAGCGACGAGAGGTGGGTACACATTGTCGAACATCACGACGATCTGGCCGGGTATTACCACGATGTTCTTGAAACCGTCAGGGCGCCAGACGCCGTGTATGAAGGCGATGCTGGAGAGCTGCTTGCGATGTCGAAGCGGTTCAGCCCTCGGTATCTGGTCGTGGCATACAGGGAACTATCACCGGGGGACGGATTTGTGATCACGGCATTCTTCACGACTCGAATCAAGCAGATTGAGAGGAGGCGGTTGGCGTGGAAAAGGGAGTCGTCCTAGAGCTCCTGGAGAGCGTGCCGCATCTCCTCAAGCTCCCATCGAAGCAGATCTGGTTTGACTTCGACGACGAGGCAGACGTGCTCTACGTGAGCTTCGAGCGCCCCCAGGGGGCCACCGACAGCGAGTTGACCGAAGATGGAGTCGTGATGCGGTACCGCGGTGACCGGCTGGTAGGTGTGACAATCCTCAACGTCCACAGGCGGTTTTCAGGTCAACGCTGAATAAGAGGGTAGCGTGCCCAAGCGGACCGATCTCAGGAAAATCTTAATCATCGGCTCCGGGCCGATCGTGATCGGGCAGGCCTGCGAGTTTGACTACTCGGGGACCCAGGCCTGCAAGGCGCTCCGGGCCGAGGGGTTGCAGGTGGTCCTGGTGAACAGCAACCCGGCCACCATCATGACCGATCCCGAGATGGCGGACCGGACCTACCT
>JAHFDC010000052.1 GCA_023249205.1 Candidatus Methylomirabilota bacterium | reverse complement strand
GTGAGGGCGATGGCGGCGAGGCCGGCGGCGGCAGCGCGCCGGACCACCTCTGCCGGGGCGAAGGAGCCGTCGGAGTAGTGGGAGTGCAGATGCAGGTCAGCGGCGCCGGTCACGCGGGGAGCTTTCGAGCGGGCGGCGGGGCCGTCAGCGGATCACCTGCTCGGTCTCCGGGTCGAAGAAGCGCATCTTCTCTTCGGCCAGGGCGAGGCGGATGCGGTCCTTGGCCCGAACCGCGAGGTGGGGATCCACGCGGGCGGTGAGGGGGTCGGTCCCGGCCCGCAACGCCAGGAGGACCTCGGCCCCGAGCGGCTCCACCACCTCCACGATGGCCTCGATGGTCGGGCGGCCATCCGTGCCGGTGGCGGCGCTGATGTCCTCTGGCCGGATGCCCAAGACGACGTTCCGGCCCGCGTAGGGCTGTAGGGCGGGGGCCCGTGCACCCGGCACGGGGATCCGGAAGCCGTCGGCCTGGAGGCTGAGGCGGCCGTCGGCCGCCTCGACTTTCGCCGGGATGAAGTTCATGGCGGGGGAGCCGATGAACCCGGCCACGAACCGGTTCACGGGGTGCTCGTACACCTCGAGCGGCGGGCCCACCTGGTGGATCCGGCCGTCCCGCATCACCACGATGCGGTCCCCCATCGTCATCGCCTCCACCTGGTCGTGGGTCACGTAGACGATGGTCGCCTCCAGGCGCTGGTGGAGTTTTTTCAGTTCAACCCGCATCTGCACCCGCAGTTTCGCGTCCAGGTTGGAGAGCGGCTCGTCGAAGAGGAAGACCTGCGGCTTGCGGACGATCGCCCGTCCCACCGCGACCCGCTGCCGCTGGCCCCCCGAGAGGGCCTTGGGCTTGCGATGGAGGAGCTCCTGGATCCCCAGGATCTCCGCCGCCTCCCGGACGCGCTGGATGATCTCTTCCCGGGGGATCTTCCGGAGCTTGAGCCCGAAGGCCATGTTGTCATAGACCGACATGTGGGGGTAGAGGGCGTAGTTCTGGAAGACCATGGCGATGTCCCGGTCCTTCGGGGGGACGTCGTTGACCAGGCGCCCGCCGATGTAGATCTGGCCCTCGGTGATCTCCTCGAGGCCGGCGATCATCCGGAGGGTGGTGGACTTCCCGCACCCCGACGGCCCGACCAGGACCACGAATTCCCGGTCCTGGATCTCCAGACTCACGGTCTGGACCGCCACGACCTCGTCGTACCGCTTCGTCAGGTTCTCCAGAATGACCGTCGCCACGGCACACCCCACCCTGTGGGAAGAAGCCTGCCCCCGGGCATCGCTTTCACGGATGGTCTCGATCATATTGAAGCGGCTCCTCCAGGTCAAGGTGCTCCTGGGGCGGGGGTGTGGGCCTTGGCACGGGGCCTGCATCGGCCTTGCGTCGTTAGGCTTTCCCCCTCGTGACCACGGGCCCGGCCGCCGGTCTCCTTGGAGGCTCCCTTGTCCGAGGTCCATCGGAACGACCTGCTGGCGACCCTGGTGCATTTTTCTGCACATCCGGAAGATTCCGGGCCCCCTCGGGAGCGCTTTCACCCCTGGCTTCGGGCGCTCACCGAGGGCCTGTCCCTTACGGGCGCGGCGGTCTGGGAGGCTGGGGCGGAGGGGTTCAGCCTCCTGGCGCAGCATGGCCTCCCCCCGGCGTGGGCAGAGGAGGCGACGACACTTGACGCGGACAGCCCGGTTGCTGCCGCCGCGTCCCGGATCTCTGGCCCGGTGATCCTCGACGGGGACCTCGGCCTCCCTCTCCTTCCCGGCCCTGCACGGGCGGCCGCGGCGGTTTCGCTCAAGGTGGGGACGCGGACGGTGGGGCTGCTGGTGGCCCTCGCGGAGAGGCCGGAAACCTTCGGGGATGGTGTGCGAGACCTCCTGGGGCCAGTCGCCACCCTCCTCGCCGGGGCCCTGGCCTCTGAGCAGCGCCTGAAGCAGGCCAACGCCCGGGCCGAGCACCTCGCGGCCATGGCCGCCGTGGCCCGGACGCTGACCAGTTCCCTTGAGGAGCGGACCGTCTTTGAGTGCATCGTCCGCGCCGCCGTGGATCTCCTTGGCGCGGACATGGCCCGCCTGTGGGTCCACGAGAGGGACCGAGATCTGCTGAAAGTCGCGGCCGGGGCGGGTGCCCCCGGCTTCCCGATTCCCCCCGGCGACACGATCGCCCCCGGGGAGGGACTGGTGGGCACCGTCTTCGCCGAGCGGGGGCCCGGGGTTGTGGTGGATCCCGAGCGGGACCCGATCAACGGGCAGCAGGCCTGGGCGGGGGCCACCGGCGTTCGGGCTGCCGCCGCCGTCCCGGTCATCATGGGGGACCGGGCGCTCGGGGTCCTCAGCGTGCTCTTCCGGGAACGCCCTCACCTGGGGCATGAGGAACTGAACCTCCTCACCTCCTTTGCGGACCAGGCGGCGGTCGCCATGGAGAACGCCCGGCTCTACCAGGACCTCAAGGCCTACAGCGCCGGCCTGGAGGAGAAGGTGCGGGAGCGGACGGCCGCGCTCGAGGCGGCGAACGTGCAGCTCAGGGAAGCCAACCGGATCAAGTCGGCCTTCCTGGCCAACATGTCCCATGAGCTCCGGACCCCCCTGACCTCCACCATCGGGTTCTCCGAGTTCATGCTGGGCGGCACCATCGGTCCCCTGACGGAGCGGCAGCGCCTGTACGTCCGAACCATCCTCAGCAACGGGCAGCATCTGCTGAGCCTCGTCAACGACATCCTCGACCTGAGCAAGATCGAAGCCGGAAAGGTGGAGCTCCACCTGGCCCAATTGCCGGCGGGGGAGGCCCTGGCCGAGGCGGTGGAGGCGATCCGGGGCCAGGCCATCGGCAAGGCCGTCAGCCTCGCGCTGGAGGTGGAGCCGGGCCTCCCGGTCGTCACCGCCGATCCGGGGAAGTTCCGACAAATTTGCCTGAATCTCCTGAGCAATGCGGTGAAATTCAGCCCCGATGGCGGTCGGGTGAGCGTGAGCGCCCGGGCGGCCAGCCTGGAGGGTCCCCGCGGGCCGGTTCCGGCGGTTGAGGTGGCCGTGACCGATAGCGGCATCGGGATCGAACCGGCCGACCAGGAGCGGATCTTCCGCGAGTTCGAGCAGGTGGAGGGTCCGTCCGGCCAGACATACCCGGGGACCGGGCTCGGCCTCGCGCTCACCCGGAGACTGATCGAGTTGCACGGCGGCACCATCCGGGTGGAGTCGGCCGGCGCTGGTCGGGGCTCGACGTTCCGCCTCTGCCTCCCCTTCCGGCCGCCGATCCTGGAAGGGGAAATTCTGCTGGTGGACGACGACCCCGAAATCCTCCGGGCTCTCGCCGAGACCTTCACGAGACAGGGGTATGGGGTCCGGGTGGTGCGCGACGGGGAGGAGGCGCTGGCCGCGGTCGCCGCCGCCCGCCCCACCTGCATCATCCTGGACCTGCAGATGCCCCGCCTGAACGGGCTTCAGGTACTCCAGGCCCTCCGGGAGCAGGAGGGGACGCGGAGCCTTCCGGTGGTCACTCTGACCGGACGGGGCCAGCGGCAAGGGCGGGAGGCGCTCCGGCTGGGGGCCCAGGAGTTCCTGACCAAGCCCGTCTCCTCCTCCGTCCTGGTGGCGACGGTGGACCGGCTGATCCAGAGAGCGGCACAGGAGCGGCAGCGGTGAGGGCCGGGAAGGGCGTTGACGGGTCGGGAGCCTTCTGCTACTCCTGGGGCGCCCTGTCCGCCTCAAGGAGCGGAGAATGTCGCCCGGCACGGTTCGCGTCCGGTTCGCCCCCAGCCCCACCGGCTTCCTCCACGTGGGCGGAGCCCGGACGGCCCTCTACAACTGGCTCTTCGCCCGCCACCACGGGGGAACCTTCATCCTCCGGATCGAGGATACCGACGCGGAGCGCTCTACCGAGGAGTCGGTGCGGGCCATCCTGGATGGCCTGGCGTGGCTGGGGCTGGACTGGGACAAGGGCCCCATCCGCCAGGCGGAGCGGATGGACCTCTACCGGGCCTCGGCGGAGCGGCTCCTGGCAGGGGGCCGGGCCTACTGGTGTCTCTGCACGCCGGAGGAGCTGGAGGCGCGCCGGAAGGAGGCCCTTGCTGAGGGCCGCTCCCCCAAGTACGACGGGCGGTGCCGCGGGCGGAGCCACCGGAAGGATGACCGCCCCGCCGCGCTGCGGATCCGGACGGAGCCGGAGGGGGAGACGGTCGTGGAGGATCTCGTCCACGGCCCGGTGACCTTCCAGAACGCCGACCTGGACGACTTCATCCTCGTGCGCTCGGACGGCATCCCTACCTATAACTTCGCCGTGGTCGTGGATGATGCGGAGATGGGGATCACCCACGTGATCCGGGGCGATGACCACATCCCCAACACGCCCCGCCAGATCCAGGTGTACCGGCACCTCGGTCTGCCGCTCCCTCGCTTCGCCCACATTCCCCTCATCCTCGGCGCCGACCGGGCCCGCCTGTCGAAGCGGCACGGCGCCACCTCCGTGATGGCCTACCGGGAGATGGGCTACCTCCCCGACGCCGTAGTCAATTACCTGGCCCGCCTCGGCTGGGCGCACGGGGACCAGGAGATCTTCTCGCTGGAGGAGCTGATCCGGCACTTCACGCTGGAGAAGGTGGGGAACACCCCGGCCGTTTTCGATCAGGGGAAACTCGACTGGTTGAACGCCCAGTACCTGCGGACGGCGGACCCGGCCCGGCTGGCCGACCTGCTCGCCGAGCAGTGGGTGCTCACCGGCGTCCCCGCGGAGGTGGTGACGGCCACGGAGGCAGCCTGGCGGGCGGCGGTCGTGGTGGCGTTCCGCGAGCGGGCGAAGACGCTCCGGGAGCTGGCCGAGTCCTCCTGCTTCCTCTTCGAGGTGCCGGTGCCGATTGACCCCGAGGCGGCCGGCAAGCACCATACCCCCGAGGCCGGCGCGCTGCTCCGGGAACTCCTCCCGCGCCTGGAGGCGCTGCCGGCCTTCACCGCGGCGGCCCTCGAGGCCTGCTACCGCGGCTTCGCCGAGGAGAAGGGGATCCGGCTCGGCGTCGTCGCCCAGGCCACCCGCGTTGCGCTGACGGGCCGGACCGTGAGCCCGCCCCTCTTCGAAATCATGGCCCTCCTGGGGCGCGAGCGGGCACTCGCGCGCCTGCGCGCCCTCTTCCCCGCCGGAAATCCCTTGAGCCCGTCCGTCGGGAAACTATAATAGCGGCCAGCCGGCGGCCCGGAGCCGCGCGGGGGCCACAAGGCTGGCCCGTGCGCGATGCTGCTCCTTGCTTTGACGTTTGGTGCTGCATCACGATTGCCGTCACCTGGATCACGGTGCTTAGCCTTGCCCCTGGCGTGGGGGCTGGGGCAGCACATCAGGGTCCGGGTTATCTTCTCGGGACGAGCGAGGGGTAAGGGAGATGGAAACCGATGCCAGCGGACGTACAGCGTCTTCTCCGAGAGTTGCGGGAGGAGTTGAGGCCGGTCGAGGCGCGGATCCTGGGCCACCCCTACCTGAGCGCCCTGGAGCGGGGGGAGGTGCCCCGGGCGGGCCTCCAGGAATTCGCGCGCCAGCAGTACCACATCATCGCCAGCGATCTCCGGAGCGTGGCGTTAGCCGTGGCTCGGGCCCCCGCCGGCGCCGCCCAGGAGTTCTTCCGCCACGCCCTCCAGGGGGAGGCGGCGGCCTTCGAGCACCTGAAGGCCTTCGGCACCGCGCTCGGCCTCACCGAGGAAGCCCTGCGGGCTGCCGATCCCCTGCCGGGGGCCTTCGGCTACAGCGCCTATGTAACCTGGCTGGCCTGCTACGGCTCGGCGGCGGAGTTTGCCGCCGCCTTCCTGGTGAACCTGCCGGCCTGGGGGGCCAACTGCGGTCGCGTCTCCCGCGCCCTCCAGAGCCGCTACGGGCTGGCCCCTGCGGATGTCGCCTTCTTTGATCTGTTTGCCACGCCGCCCGCCGGATTCGAGGAGGGGGCGACCGCGGTGATCACGGATGGCGTGGACCGGGGGGTGGAGCCGGGCCTCATCCGGCGGGCCGCCCACCTGCTCCAGGGCTTCGAGCTGCTGTACTGGGATACCCTGCACCAGGCTGGGGCGAAGACCCGTTGATAGAGAGTCCTCCGCGCTCTTTAACAACACCGCGATGCTCGACGATGCCCGCCGCTTTCTGGCGATGGCTTCGAATCTTTCTCAGGTGAGGAGGGACCGTGTGGCAGGGTGAGGTGGTGGGGATCTACGTCACGCCGGGGGGAGCCCAGCGGATGCTGGCCGTGGCGGAGGCCCGGGCCGTGACGGGGAAGGGCCTGGAGGGAGACAGGTACTTCCGGGGCGTCGGGACCTACTCGGACAAACCCGGCCCGCATCGGGAGATCACGCTGATCGCCATCGAGGCGCTGGAGGCGGTGGCCCGCGAGACCGGGATCGTGCTGTCGCGGGGGGAGTCGCGCCGCAACGTCGTCACCCGCGGCGTCCCCCTGAATGACTTGGTTGGGCAGACGTTCCGCCTGGGCGAGGCGCGGGTCCTCGGGGTCCGCCTCTGCCCCCC
>JAHFDC010000051.1 GCA_023249205.1 Candidatus Methylomirabilota bacterium | reverse complement strand
TCGCGGGCGGATGCCCCGGCCGGGGCCGGGCGCTCGGTGCCGTCCGGCAGGACGAGCACGGCCTCAGTGCTGCGCTTCACGCTCCCTCACCCTGGTCAAGACACAAATAGGGCACCACAGGATCCTCCACCCCGCGATGCCCTACACCTGCACCACCGGCGTCCGGTGGGATTCCATCGCAATGGTAGGCACGGGCGGTCTCGAACCGCCGACCTCTTGCGTGTCAAGCAAGCGCTCTCCCCCTGAGCTACGTGCCTCCATGTCCGCCACGGAGGCCCGCCGCGCCCCGCCACCCCCGCGGCGCCGACGCCCTCCCCCGCGCTCGTGCCCCTGCTCGCCCGTCGTGGTGCCGAGGGTCGGAGTCGAACCGACATGGGCCGTGAGGCCCGGGGGATTTTAAGTCCCCTGCGTCTTCCAGTTCCGCCACCCCGGCTCGCGCCGGCCCGCTCCGCCGGCCCGCTCTTCCCTCAGGTCGAGTTGCTGGAGGCGGCGGGCGGACTCGAACCGCCGAATAAAGGTTTTGCAGACCTCTGCCTTAGCCACTTGGCTACGCCGCCCAAATGGGGAGCCGCCAGGAGCCAGCGGCGGGAGCCGGGACTCCATGGCGCCGGTCGCCGGCGCCTCCGAACACATCCCTGGAGCGGGAAACGGGATTTGAACCCGCGACCCTCGCCTTGGCAAGGCGATGCTCTACCGCTGAGCTATTCCCGCGTGAGGCGCTCAAAATTAGCAGACGCCGCGCCAAATTGTCAACCACGCCGACCGAGTCCGGCCGAGCACTGCCGCCTAGGAGAGCCTGAGGGCGGCGGCAACCGCTTCGAGAGTGCAGGGGACCGCCGCCGGCCGGGGGGCGAGGCTCAGCGCCCGATCCGCGTCCTTCAGGCCGTGGCCGGTGAGCACGCAGACGACGCGGCTCCCGGCCGGGAGCCCCTCCTCCCGGTGAAACTTCCGGAGGCCCGCCACGGCTGCCGCGGAGGCGGGCTCGCAGAAGATCCCCTCACGACGTGGGATCTCGGCGTAGGCCTCCAGGATCTCGGCGTCGGAGACCGCCCCGATGGCCCCGCCCGACTCCCCCGCCGCTGCGACCGCCGACTGCCAGGAGGCCGGGTTACCGATCCGGATGGCGGAGGCGATGGTCCGCGGGTTCTTCACGGGATGGCCGAGGACGAGCGGCGCTGCCCCCTCCGCCTGCCAGCCAAGGAGCCGGGGGAGGCGGCGCGCGCGGGCGGCCGCCCGGTACTCCTGGAAGCCCCGCCAGTAGGCGGTGATATTGCCGGCGTTCCCCACCGGGATAGAAAGGAGGTCGGGCGCGTCCCCAAGTTGGTCGCACACCTCGAAGGCCCCCGTCTTCTGCCCCTCGATCCGGTAGGGGTTGATGGAGTTGACCAGGGCGACGGGGTGCGTGGCCGCGACGTCCTTGACGAGCTTCAGGGCATCGTCGAAGTTCCCCTGCACCTCCAGGACGGTGGCGCCGTGGGCCACCGCCTGGGAGAGTTTCCCCAGGGCGACCTTCCCCTGTGGGACCAGGACGAAGGCGGCGCACCCCGCGGCCGCGGCGTACGCGGCGGCGGAGGCGGAGGTGTTGCCGGTGGAGGCGCAGATAACCGCCCGGGCCCCGTCCTCCACCGCCTTGCTCAGCGCCACCGTCATCCCCCGGTCCTTGAAGGAGCCGCTCGGGTTGGCCCCCTCGACCTTCAGGTACACCTCCGCCCGGCACCCCAGCCAGGCCTCGAGAGCCCTCGCCCTGAGCAGCGGCGTGCTCCCCTCCCCGAGGGAGATGACGGGCGTCCGGTCGGTGACCGGCAGGAAGGCGCGGTAACGCTGGATCAGCCCGGGCTCCATCGTCTCCTCACGACTCCTCGACCCGGAGGCAGATGGTCTTCGCGCTCACCACATCCAGGCGGTCAATTCCGGCCAGAGCCGCCCTGAGGTCCCCCTCCCTGGCCTCGTGGGTCATCATCACGATCGGGACGGCCTCCTGCTCGTGCCGGGCCTTCTGGATCACGGAGGCGATGCTCACGTTGTGATTCCCCAGGACCCCGGCGACCTTGGAGAGAACGCCGGGCTTGTCGGCCACCATCACCCGGAGGTAGTAGCGCGTCCGGATCTCCTCGAGGGGCTTCAGGGCTAACTCCCCCTGCACCCCCGGGAGGTGGAGGGTGGCCCGGCGGGAGGGGCGCTTGGCCAGGATGTTCGCGGCGATCTCCACGATGTCGCTCACGACAGCGCTGGCGGTCGGCATCTGCCCCGCCCCCCGCCCGTAGAACATCTGTGGCCCCGCCGCGTCCGCCACCAGGTACACCCCGTTGAACACCCCCCGGACCGAGGCGAGCAGGTGGTCTTCGGGGATCAGGGTGGGGCTCACCCGGACCTCCAGCTCCCCGTCGGTGTGCTTGGCGATGGCGAGGAGCTTCACCACGTAGCCCAGCTCCCGGGCGTAGCGGATGTCGGCGGGTTCGATGCCGGCGATCCCTTCCACGGGGACCTGCGGGAGCCCGATGAAGGTGTTGTAGGCGATGGAGGCCAGGATCTGGAGCTTGTGGGCGGCGTCGTGCCCCCCCACGTCCAGGGTGGGGTCCGCCTCGGCGTACCCCTTCGCCTGGGCCTCCGCCAGCACCTCGGTGAAGGGGCGCCCCTGCTCCGTCATCTTGGTGAGGATGTAGTTGGCCGTCCCGTTGATAATCCCCAGGAGCGACCGGATCCGATTGGCCACCAGCCCGTCCCGCAGGACCCGGATGATCGGGATCCCCCCGCAGACCGCCGCCTCGAAGCCCACGTCCACCTTCCGCTCCGCTGCGGCCCGGGAGATCTCGAGGCCGTGGGTGGCGAGCAGCGCCTTGTTGGCCGTCACCAGGTGCTTCCCTGCCTTGAGCGCCTCCAGGGCGTAACGGCGGGCCTCCTCGGTCCCCCCGATGAGCTCCACCACGATCTGGATAGCCGGATCCCGGATGACGTCCATGGGATCAACCGTCACCAGCGCCGGGTCTACGGCGACGGGGGTCGGGGCATCCGGGCGGCGGCGGGCGATCCGCTTCACCAGAAGCCGCGCCCCCAGGCGGGCGTCAATCATGGGGCCGTTCTCCTGCAGAAGGCGGACGACGCCCCCCCCCACCGTCCCCAGGCCCAGGATGCCGATGTGGATCGTCTTCACGCCCCCCTCCCGTCGCGGTTCCCCGCGGCCGCCGCCGCGAGGCCGCGCCGCCATGCCTCCGCCAGGACCGCGACCTCTGCTTGGAGCGAGGCCCCCCCCGCCGTCAGGGTGAAGGTCCGCCCCCCGGTCGTGCCGAGCAGGGTGCAGGGCACGCCGTGATCGCGGGCCAGAGCCTCGAGCGCGCCGGCATGCTCCGGGCGGACCGAGAGGAGAATGCGGGACTGGCTCTCGGCGAAGAAGGCCGCCTCCGGACGGAGGACACCGGGAAGAGTGCCGGTAAACCCCACCGGCTCCCCTTCGACCGGGATGCAGGATTCGGCCAGCGCCACCGCGAGCCCCCCCTCGCTGGTATCGTGGGCCGAGCGCACGCACCCGGCGCGGATGGCCGCCCGGCAGGCGGCCTGGACCGCCCGCTCTCGCGCAAGGTCCAACTGTGGGGGGCGCCCTTCCTCGCGGCCGTGCACTACCTTCAGGTACTCGCTCCCGCCCAGCTCATCGTGGGTCTCGCCCAGCAGGTACACGAGGTCCCCGGCCCCCTTGAACCACTGCGTAGTGGCGTGGCGAATATGCTCGAGAAGACCCAGCATCCCTACGATCGGCGTCGGGAAGATGGCCCGCCCGAGCATCTCGTTGTAGAGGCTGACGTTTCCCCCGGTCACCGGGGTCCCGAGCGCCCGGCAGGCATCCCCCATCCCCCGGACGACCTCGGCAAACTGCCACATGATCTCGGGCCGGGTCGGATCGCCGAAATTGAGGCAGTTGGTCAGGGCCACCGGCTCGGCCCCCGCGCAGGAGACATTCCGGGCCGCCTCCGCCACCGCGATCATCCCCCCCACGTAAGGGTCCAGGAAGCAGTAGCGGCCGTTGCCGTCGGCGGCGAGGGCGAGGCCCCCCGGGTGGCCCTTGAGGCGCAGGACGACGGCGTCCGAGCCGGGCAGGACGATCGTATTGAGATACAGCATGTGATCGTACTGGCGCCAGATGTCGCGCTTGCAGGCGATGGTGGGGGAGGCGAGCAGGGCCGCGAGGGCGGCCCCCCAGTCGGCCGGGGGGGGAAGGTCGGAGAGGTCGGCCTTCTGCAAAACGTCGAGCCAGCCGGGACGCGTGGCGGGCCGGCGGTAGGCCGGCGCCCCCTCGGCCAGAGCCCGGGCCGGAATTTCCGCCACCACCTTCTCCCCTTCGAGAACCCGGAGCATCCCGTCGCCGGTGACGTGCCCCACCACCACGGCGTCCAGGTCCCACTTGGCGAAGATGGCGCGCACGGCCTCCTCGGCTCCCCGGCGGACCACCACCAGCATCCGCTCCTGGGACTCGGACAGCATCACCTCGTAGGGGATCATCCCCTCCTCGCGCCGCGGCACCCGGGTGAGGTCCAATTCGATCCCGGTCCCCCCGCGGCTGGCCATCTCGCAGGAGGAACAGGTGAGCCCCGCGGCCCCCATGTCCTGGATCCCCACCACCTCGCCGGTCTCCATCAGTTCGAGGCAGGCCTCGATGAGAAGTTTCTCCCGGAACGGGTCCCCCACCTGGACTGTGGGGCGCCGCTCCTCGGAGGTCTCGTCGAAGGTCTCGGAGGCCATCGTGGCCCCGTGGATCCCGTCGCGGCCCGTCTTCGCTCCCACGTAGATCACCGGGTTCCCGAGGCCGCCCGCCCGGGCCGTGAAGATGCGGTCCGCGCGGGCGATGCCCAGGCAGAGGACGTTCACCAGCGGGTTGCCGGCGTAGCACTCCGCAAAGGCCACCTCCCCGCCCACGGTCGGCACCCCTACCGCGTTCCCGTACCCGGCGATGCCGGCCACGACCCCCCCGAAGAGATACCCGTTCTTGGCCTCGGTGAGGGGGCCGAACCGGAGGGAGTCCAGGAGGCAGATGGGCCGGGCCCCCATCGTGAAGATGTCGCGGATGATCCCGCCCACCCCGGTGGCGGCTCCCTGGTACGGCTCGATGAAGGAGGGATGGTTGTGACTTTCGATCTTGAAGACGGCGGCGAGGCCATGCCCGATGTCCACCACCCCGGCGTTCTCCCCGGGTCCCTGCAGAATCCGGGGCCCCTCCGTGGGGAGGGTCTGTAAATGGACCCGGCTCGACTTGTACGAGCAGTGCTCCGACCACATGACGGAGAAAATCCCGAGTTCCGTGTAGGTGGGAGGCCGTGCCAGGATCCCGTGGATGGCGGCGTACTCCTCCTCCGTGAGGCCGTGGGCGGCCACCACCTCGGGAGTCACGCGGGGCTCGGCGAGAACCGGTCGGGACATGGGACTACCTGGAGGCCCGGGCGAGGAACCCCTCGAAGAGCAGACGGCCGTCCACCGAACCGAGCAGGCTCTCGGCGGCCCGCTCGGGGTGGGGCATGAGGCCCAGGACGTTCCCCCGCGCGTTGCAGACCCCGGCGATGTTCTCGGACGACCCGTTGGGGTTGGCCTCCGCCGAGGGAGCGCCGTCCGGGGCGCAGTAGCGGAAGGTGATCCGGCCCTCTCCGTTCAGGCGCCTGAGCGCCTCGGGATCGGCGTAGTACCGCCCCTCGCCGTGGGAGATGGGCATCCGCAGGACCTGCCCCGGCCCGAGAGCGGCGGTGAAGGGGGTGGCGGTGGATTCCACCCGCAGGTGCACCCACTGGCACCGGTACTGGAGGGAGGCGTTCCGGAGGAGCGCGCCGGGGAGCAGGCCGGCCTCGCACAGGATCTGGAACCCGTTGCAGGAGCCGAGGACCAGACCCCCCCGCTCCGCGAAGCGGACGACCTCGGACATGACGGGAGAGAACCGGGCGATCGCCCCCGCTCGCAGGTAGTCCCCGTGCGCGAAGCCGCCCGGGAGGATGAGGCAGTCGTGCCCGGTGACGCTGGTCTCCTTGTGCCAGACCTCCTGGGCCTGAAATCCCATCACGTCCGCCAGGGCGTGCCGGAAGTCCTGATGGCTCCAGGAGCCCGGGAAGACCAGGATCCCGAACCTCACGGACTCTCCTCCAACTCGAACCGGAAGTCCTCGATGACCGGGTTGGCGAGCAGACGCCGGCACATCTGCTCCACCTGCGCTTTCGCCTTGGCCCGATCGCTCTCGGTCAGGCGGAGGAGGATGACCTTCCCGACCCGGCAGTCCGCCACGCCGTCGAACCCCAGACTCTGGAGAGCGGTCCGCACCGTATCGCCCTGGGGATCGAGGATGCCCCGTTTGAGCGTGATAATCACCCTCGCCTGCAACATCCCGCCCCCTAGTGCCGCTCCAAGTCATGCGGCCCAATCCTGACAGACCGTGCTGCCGCGGGTCCTGTCGCCGGCGTGCCCCGCTCGCGGCCGGGCTCCGTCACCCGCTCAGCCCCTTCCGCAATGCG
>JAHFDC010000220.1 GCA_023249205.1 Candidatus Methylomirabilota bacterium | reverse complement strand
TCAATTACGCGGTGACCGCCGTCATCGCCATCGCCGGGTATTTCGCCCTCGATCATTTCATCGGACTCTCGCTCACGTACCAGCTCATCCTGTGGGGTTCCTTCGCCGTCTGGTTTCCGCTTGTCTTCTTCCGCTATTCGAGGAGCCTATGGCTGAGCCTCGATTATATCTTCAACCCCGAGGGTCCGGGGGTGTGAGCGGCGCAGCGGACCGCGAGGGTGAGCGACGCGGATCGGCAATGGGCACTCCAGCGGTGGACGTGGAGGACCTTCGCTACGCGTACCGAGAGCGGGAGGCGCTCGCCGGCGTGACGTTCACCATCCCCCCCGGAGAGATCTTCGGCTTCCTCGGCCCGAATGGCAGTGGGAAGACGACCCTGTTCAAGATTCTTTCTACCCTCATGCCTCCGACCGGCGGGCGCGTGCGCGTCTTCGGCCATGATCTCGCGCACGGGCCCGAGGTGGTGAGGCCGCGCTTGGGGATCGTGTTTCAGGTCCCGAGCCTTGATCCGAAGCTCACGGTCATGGAGAACCTCCTCCACCACGGACATTGTTATGGCCTGCAGGGGCAGGCCCTCCGGAGCCGAGCACGGTCAAGCCTCGAGCGGCTCGGGGTACAGGATCGGGCCCGCGATCTGGTGGAGACGCTATCGGGGGGGCTCCGGCGGCGAACCGAGCTGGCCAAGGTCTTGGTGCACCGGCCGGACCTCTTGGTCTTGGACGAACCGAGCACGGGTCTGGATCCAGGCGCCCGGCAGGATTTCAACGCCACCCTGCGCCGGTTACGCCAGGAGGAGAACGTCACCATTCTGCTCACGACCCATCTCATCGAGGAGGCGGAGCAGTGCGACCGGGTGGGTGTGCTGCACGAGGGGAGACTGGTGGCGCTGGGAGAGCCGGATGCGTTGAAGGGGACCGTCGGCGGTGACGTGGTGGTGATCGATGCCCACAACCCCGCGGAGCTGCAGGGGAGGATCCGCGAGCGGTTCGGGTGTCAGCCGGTCTTGGTTGACGGCGCCCTGCGCGTGGAACGCCCCTGGGGGCATGAGTTCGTCCGGGAGGTCGTCGAGGCCTTTCCCGGCGAGGTGAAATCCGCGGCCTTTGGGAGGCCGACACTGGAAGACGTCTTTATCCGCCTGACCGGCCGGCGCCTGTGGAGCGGTGAAGCATAGCGGATCACATACGCAATTCCTTCTCCCCATGGTGACACTCTGGTGGAGGGAGATGGTCCGTTTTTGCCGCCAGCGGAGTCGCCTGGTGGGGGCGTTCGGGCAACCCCTGCTCTTCTGGGTCCTGCTCGGCGGAGGGTTCAGTGCGTCATTTCGGCCCCCGGGAGCTCCGGAAGGGACTGGCTATGCCGAGTACTTCTACCCCGGCATTGTTGCCCTGGTCCTCTTGTTCACGGCCATCTTCGCCACGATCTCCGTCGTGGAGGACCGCCGGGAGGGATTCTTGCAGGCGATCCTTGTGGCCCCCGTGGGGCGTGGGAGCATCGTGCTCGGTCAGGCGCTGGGGGGGGCCACCTTGGCGCTGCTCCAGGGGGTCCTCTTGCTCCTCCTGGCGCCGGCCGCCGGCATCTCGCTCACGATGGCCTCAGCCCTCGCGGCCGCAGGAGTGATGTTTCTCGTGGCCTTCGGTCTCACGAGCCTGGGGCTGGTGATCGCGTGGCGGATCGATTCGACCCAAGGATTCCACGCGATCATGAACCTGATCCTGATCCCCATCTGGCTCCTGTCCGGCGCCTTCTTTCCCGCCTCGGGCGTTCCGGTGTGGCTGCAGTGGGCCATGAGGCTGAACCCATTGACATACGGCGTGGCGGCCTTGCGGCGGTGCCTGTACTTGGAGAACCCCGCTCTCGCCGGGGACGTGGCCCCACTCCTCCCCTCGCTCCTCCTGACGCTGCTGTTCGGCGTTGTGGCTTTTGGGGCGGCGGCGGCTAGTGCCCGGCGGACCGCGACCTGATGTTCTTTGCAGCGGAACTGATCGTCATCGGGGCCGTGACCGGTCTCCTCTCCGGGATGCTTGGGGCGGGAGGAGGGTTTCTCTTCGTTCCCCTCCTCACCCTGGTCGGGGTGCCGATGCGCTCGGCCGCTGGCCTGAGCCTCCTCTACGTGGCCTGCGTTGCCACATCCGGAGCCGTGACCCATTACCGGCAGGGAACCGCGGACGTCAAGGTGGCGGCTGCGGCGATTCCCGGGGGAATCGTGGCCGTTCCGCTGGGCTCGTACTGCAGCGCGATCCTCTCCAACGATCTCCTCCAGGTGATATTCGGGCTGACGGTCCTGGGTGGGGCCTTGGCTCTGCATTGGCAGTCCACGCACCGGAATCCGTTTCCGGGCGTTCCGGTCGTCGGGGCCGGGGTGCGGCGACCCCGCTGGGTCGTCCTGCGGCGGGCGCGGGTGCAGGGGGCCGAATACCTCTTCCCGGTGAGTCTCCTGCGCGGGCTCGTCGTGGGAGCGGCCACCGGTTTCCTCTCCGGCCTCCTCGGGGTCGGCGGCGGGCCGATCATGGTGGCGTTGCTCATCCTGCTGGTGGGTGTGCCGGTGCAGATCGCCATGGGGACTTCCCTGCTCGCCATTGTGGTGCCGGCGGTTGCAGGGGTCATTACGCACTACGGCCTCGGGCACATCGACATCGCGTCTGCGGTGCCCGCGGTGCTGGCCGGCGCGCTCGGAGCGGTCTTCGGGGCGCGAGGGGCGCTCGTGCTGTCGGCGCACCGGCTCGAATCCATTCTCGTCTGGCTGCTGACGCTGGTCGGGGCCTACATGATCGGGCAGGGGATCGTCTGACAGTCGGCGGAGAGCGGAGGGTTGAGAGTCGAGACTAGACACGGAGACCGGAGATTGGAGAGTCGAGGGCTAAGCGCTAAGAGTCAAGAGTTGAGAGCACGGGCACTCTGGTT
>JAHFDC010000050.1 GCA_023249205.1 Candidatus Methylomirabilota bacterium | reverse complement strand
GGCGCCGGCGACAGGACCCGGACTTTGTCACTGTGATTCTGACGTTTGTATTAGGCCGTCGCGGAGGAGCGGGAGACGCCCCGGGAAGTGTCCCGGGGCGTTTTGCGTTCTGGCCCCTACTGGCGCAGCCGCGGATCCAGCGCGTCCCGCAGCCCCTCGCCAAAGAGGTTGTAGGAGAGGACCGTGACCAGGATGGCCACCCCCGGGTAGAGGGACAGCCACCAGGCGATCTCGATGTTGGCCTTCCCATCCGACAGGATGTTGCCCCAGGTCGGGGTCGGCGGCTGGACGCCGAGGCCGAGGAAGGAGAGGCCCGCCTCCGTGAGGACCGCCCCGGCCACGCCCAGGATGGCCGACACCAGGACCGGGACGAGGGCGTTCGGCAGGATGTGCCGGACCATGAGGCGGACGTCGCCGGCGCCGAGGGCCCGGGCGCTCTGTACGAAGTCCCGCTCCTTGAGGCTCAGGACCTCGGCCCGGATGAGGCGGGCCACCCCCATCCAGCCGGTGACGCCGATGACCGCCATGATCACGAAGATGCTCGGCTGGAGCATCGCGATGACGGCGAGGAGCAGGAATAAACGGGGGAATGTGAGCATCACGTCTACGACGCCCAGCATGATCAGCGCGTCGGCGGCCCCCCCGTAGTAGCCGGCCACGACCCCCACCACCGTTCCGAGCAGCATGGCAATCCCGACGGCCACGAACCCGACGGCCAGGGAGACCCGCGCCCCGTAGAGCATCCGCGAGAGGACGTCCCGGCCGATCTGGTCCGTCCCGAGGAGGTGCGCGCGGCTGGGGGGCACGAGGATCCGCTTCACGTCGTAGGCGGCGGGGTCGTAGGGGGCGAGGAGGGGAGCGGCGACCGCCGCGGCGGCCAGGAGAATGACCACGGCCCCGCCGGCCAGGGCCAGCGGGTTCTTCTTGAGTTGGCGCCAGACGGCGCCAAGGCCAACGGAGGAGAGCGGCTCCGCCATGCTCACTCGCCCCGCCGCGCGACCCGGATCCGTGGATCCACGATCCCGTAGCAGACGTCGGCGAGGCGGTTCCCGACGAGGGTGAGCCCCGCGCCAATCGTGAGCAGACCCATGACGACCGGATAGTCGCGGGCGAAGACGCTCTGGACGGCCAGTTGCCCCATCCCTGGAATGGCGAAGACGCTCTCCACGATCACGCTCCCGCCGATCAGCCCGGGCAGCGAGAGCCCCAGGATCGTCACGATGGGGAGGACGGCGTTCCGCAGGGCGTGCTTGTAGAACACGACCCGCTCCGGGAGCCCCTTCGCCTGGGCCGTCCGGATGTAGTCCTGGCGGATGACCTCGAGCATGCTCCCCCGCATGAAGCGCGAGAGCCCGGCGAACCCCCCGAAGGCCCCGATGAAGATGGGGAGGATGAGGTGGGCAGCCAGGTCCCACGCCTGCGCCGGCCCCGCGAGGTACTCCCAGTTCAGCGACCGGAGCCCGGAGATGGGGAGCCAGCCGAGCTGCACGCCGAAGAGGATCATGAGCAGGAGGGCGAGCCAGAAGTCGGGGGTCGCAAAGCCGACGAAGACGAAGACGGTGGTGATGCGGTCGAAGAGGGTGTGGCGGCGGACCGCGGCGAGGACGCCGAGGGGGACCGCGATCAGGTAAATGAGGAAGACCTCCGCCAGGTTCAGAGACAGCGTGACCGGGATCCGCTCCCGGATCTTCTCCCAGACCGGGCGGCCGTCCGGACTGAAGGAGCGGCCGAGGTCCACCCGGATCACGCGCGCGAGCCAGGTCCCGTACTGGACGTGAAGCGGCTTGTCCAGGCCGTACAGCTCGCGCAGGGTCTGCTTCTGCTGGGGACTCTGGGTCGTCTGGAGTTCCTGCTGGAGGACGATCGGCTCGCCGGGCGCGAGGTGGATCACCGCAAAGGCCAGCATCGTGATCGCGAGCCACTGGAGGGCTGAGACGACGGCGAGCCGCGTGACGTAGGCGAGCATGGCCTCACCGGGTGTAGCGCTGCAACTCCCTCGGCACGTACCACTTGATGAAGTTCCAGGAGATTCCGGCGGGGGCCGGCTCGATTCCCCGGATCCGGGAGGAGACAGCCGTCAGGGCGTCCGGGACGTACAGGAACACGATGGGCTGGTCCTCGGCCAGGACCCGTTGCAACTCCGCGTAGATCGCCTTCCGCCGCTCCTGGTTGAAGGTCCGCCGGCCGCTCTCGAGGAGCCGGTCCACCTCCGGGTTGCCATACGAGACGTGATTCAACTGGTCCGGGCCGGTCTTGCCCGAGTGCCAGATCTCGTATTGATCCGGGTCGAGGCCGAGCCCCCAGCCCAGGATGATCGCCTCGAAGTCCCGCTTCCGGATGAAGGTATTGATGAACGCCGCCCACTCCACCACATGGATACTCACGTCAATCCCGACGGCCTTCAGGCGCCGCTGGATGATCTCCGCCGTCTGGATCCGGACGCTGTTGCCCTGGTTGGTCCGGATCGTGAACCGGAACGGCTTCCCGTCTTTCTCGAGAATCCCATCCCCGTCCCGATCCCGCCACCCGGCCTCCCGGAGGAGCGCCTTTGCGCGATCCGGATCATAGGGGAAGGTCCGGACCGCGTCCGTGTACCACCAGGTCCCGGGCTTGTACGGCCCGACCGCCTCCTGGCCAAGGCCCAGGAGGACCCCCTCGATGATCTCCCGCTTGTCAATGGCGTGCGCGATGGCGTGCCTCACGGTCCGGTCGGCGAACCGGGGGTCCTTCAGGTTGAAGCCCAGGTAGGCGTAGGAGTTGGAAAGGTACCGGTACTTCTCGAAGGACTTCGCGAAGGCCGGGTAGTCGGTCTGCCGGGTGAATTGCAGGGGGGTGAGACCCGCCATATCCACATTGCGGGCCTTGAGTTCGAGGAAGATGGTGGCGGAGTCGGGGATGATCCGGAGCAGGACGCGATCCAGGTACGGGCGGCCCCGGTGGTAGTCGGGGTTCGCGAGGAGGACGACCTTCTCCTGGGTCTTCCACTCCTGGAAGCGGAACGGCCCGGTCCCGACCGGGTGGCGGTTCTGCGGGGTCGTGCGGAGGTCCACGCCCTTCCGCCAGGGCTCCTCCAGGAGGTGGGCCGGGAGGACCCAGAGCGCCCAGGAGAGGAGAGCGGGGGCGTACGGCTTCTCGTAGTGGACCCGGTACGTGTACGGGTCCACGACCTCGGTCCGGGCGACCTGGAGGAAGTCTTCGGCGTAGGCGGTCGGCGTCTTCGGGTCCCGCATGTACCGGTACGTGAACTCCACATCGCGCGCCGTGAAGGGGGTCCCGTCGTGCCAGCGCACCCCCCGCTTGAGATGGAAGGTGATCGTCCGCTCGTCCTTCGAGATCTCCCAGGACTCGGCCAGTTCGCCGGTGAGGCTCAGGTCCCGATCGGCCCGGATGAGCCCGTCGTAGATCAGGCTCCCCACGCTGTGGGAGGCCCCGTCGCTCGTGATGTTGGGGATGAGGCCGCTGATGTCCCCGATCGAGGCTTCCACGATCGTGTCCCCGTGGGCCGGCGAACCCGTCTGGGCCGGGGGAGCCTCGGCGGAGGGCGCTTCCCCGCCGCCGCACCCGGCCAGGGCGAGGAGGACGAGGGCGGCCGGGAGCCAGCGGGGGGCGTGACGGGCGGGAGCCTTCACCTGGCAGGGCTCACTTCGCCGGAGCGCCCGCCCCCGGCGCGGCGGGAGCCGGGGCCGAACCCGGGGGGGCCTCGGGAGTGGGAGTCCCGGTCGGCGCGGCGGGCTCCTCCCGGATCACGGACGAGCTGTGCCGGCCCCCCCGATAGAGGGTCAGGCTGAGGGAGGTGAGCATGAAGAGGATGGCGGCCACCGTGGTGATTTTCTGGAGGAAGGTCGCGGCCCCGCGGCCGCCGAAGACGGTCTGGCTGGAGCCGCCGCCGAAGGCCGCCCCAATGTCCGCGCCCTTCCCCGATTGGAGGAGGACGACCCCGATCAGGGCCGCGGCCACAAGGATGTGCAGGATGAGCAGCAGGACGTACATTACTGCATCCCTCCTCTCGAACTGGTGCTCCGCTCGCCCGCGGCGGGGTGCCTGCCCCGCTCAGGCGACAGGGACGGCCTCCACGATCTGCGCGAACTGCTCGGCCACCAGCGATGCCCCGCCCACCAGGGCGCCGTCAATGTCGGGCTGGCCGAGAAGGGCCAGGGCGTTCTCCGGCTTGACGCTCCCCCCATAGAGGATCCGGGTGGCGGAACCGCCCCCGTGCTCGCCCAGGAGGCGGCGGAGGGCGGCGTGGACCTCCTGAGCCTGCGCCGGGGTGGCGGTCCGGCCGGTGCCGATGGCCCACACCGGCTCATAGGCCAGGATGAGCCGCGGAAGATCGCCGCCCGTCACGCCCTCCAGAGCCGCCTGGACCTGGCGCGAGACGACGGCCAGGGGCTGGCCGGCGTCCCGCTCCCCCAGGGTCTCCCCGACGCAGACGATGGGGGTGAGCCCCGCCGCCAGCGCGGCGCGGACCTTTCGCTGCACCGTGCCGTCGCTTTCGCCGAAGTGCTGGCGGCGCTCCGAGTGCCCCAGGATGACGAAGCGGCACCCCACATCCAGCAGCATCCCGGCGGACACGGCGCCGGTGAAGGCCCCTTCCTTCTCCCAGTGCATGTCCTGCGCGCCGAGCGCGATGGCGCTCCCCGCGAGTGCCGCACCCACCGCGGCCAGCGCGGGAAAGGGGGGGAAGACCGCCACCTCCACGCCCCCCCTGCTGCCGAGCCGCCGGCAGAGGTCCCGGGCCAGCGCGGCCCCGTCCGCGGCCGTCCTGTACATCTTCCAGTTGCCTGCAATGAGGGGGACCCGCGCCATCACGGCTTCTCCGTGAGGGCCGCCACCCCCGGGAGCACCTTCCCCTCGAGAAACTCCAGGGAGGCCCCGCCCCCCGTGGAGATGTGGGTGATCCGGTCGGCGACGCCGGCCTCCCTCACCGCGGCGACCGTGTCGCCTCCGCCGATGACGGAGGTTGCCCCGGAGGCGGCCACGGCGTCCGCCACGGCCATCGTCCCGGCCCGGAACGGCTTCAGTTCGAACACGCCGAGCGGGCCGTTCCAGAAAATCGTCCCGGCCCTGCGGATCTCGCTCCCGAACCGCGCGACGGTCGCGGGGCCGATGTCCAGGCCCATCCAGCCGGCGGGGATCCCGCCGAGCGGCACCACTCGCGTCGGGGCGCTCGCCTCTGCCCGCTCCGCGACGACGTGGTCGCCGGGGAGCAGGAGACGGCGGTTGCGCTCCTTGGCCCGGGCCAGGAGGTCCCTCGCCACCCCAATCCGGTCCTGCTCCACCCGCGAGGCCCCCAGGGGCACGCCCTGGGCCGCCAGGAAGGTGAACGCCATGGCCCCCCCGACGAGGAGCGCGTCCACCCGGTCCAGGAGACTCCGGATCACCCCGATCTTGTCCGAGACCTTCGCCCCTCCCAGGATCGCCACGAAGGGACGCTTCGGGGACTCGAGGAGTTGCCCCAGGTACGCGAGCTCCTGCTCCAGGAGAAAGCCGGCCGCCGCCGCCGGCACGAAGCGGGTGACGCCCACCGTGGAGGCGTGGGCCCGGTGGGCCGCCCCGAAGGCGTCGTTCACGTAGAGATCACAGAGGGCGGCCATCGCCCGGCTGAAGGCATCGTCGTTCCCCTCGTCCCCCGGATGGAAGCGGCAGTTCTCCAGCATGAGAATGTCGCCGGGGCGCATGCGGGCCACGGCGGCTGCAACCTCCTCCCCGATGCAATCCGGGGCGATCGGCACCGGACGCCCGAGCAGCACCTCCAGGCGGGCCGCTACCGGGGCGAGGCTCAGGGCAGGGTCCCGCTTCCCCTTGGGCCGGCCGAGGTGGGAGAGACAGAGGAGGCGGGCCCCCTCACCCAGGGCGTACCGGATCGTGGGGAGAGCGGCCAGGATCCGCGTGTCGTCCGTGACCCGTCCATCCTGGAGCGGGACGTTGAAATCCACGCGGAGCAGGACCCGCTTGCCCCGGAGGGCCAGGTCACGGATGGAGAGCGTCGCCACCGACTCCCCGCGCGAGGCTTCCCGCCTCCTCCACTAGCCCCGCTTGCCGATGTAGAGGACCAGATCCCGCACCCGGCAGGAGTAACCCCACTCGTTGTCGTACCAGGCCAGGACCTTCACCATGGTGCCGTCAATGACGCTGGTGGAGGGGCCGTCCACGATGGAGGAGAGGGGGTTCCCGTTGAAGTCCACCGAGACCAGTTCCTCCTCCACGAACCCCAGGATCCCCTTCAGCTCCCCCTCCGCTGCCTTCCGCAGGGCGGCGTTGACCTCTTCCACCGTCACCACCTTCTCCGTCTCGGCCACCAGGTCCACCAGCGAGACGTTGGGGGTGGGGACCCGGATGGCGATGCCGTGCATTTTCCCCTGGAGCTGCGGCAAGACCAGGCCGATGGCCTTGGCAGCGCCGGTGGCCGTCGGGATCTGGGAGAGGCCGGCCGCCCGGGCCCGGCGCAGGTCCTTGTGGGGCAGATCGAGGATCTGCTGGTCGTTGGTGTAGGCGTGGAT
>JAHFDC010000219.1 GCA_023249205.1 Candidatus Methylomirabilota bacterium | reverse complement strand
CGTCCGCTATACGAACCTGCCCCCCACGCTCCTCGCCTTCGGCTCCGGCTCCTGAGGCTTGCCCCCCCTCAGCCTTGACAACCGGGGCGCTTTCCCGTAAGATTCGCTCGTTTTTGCGAGGCTTTTTGCAGCGTTCCAGGCCCCTTCCCCCCTGCCGTTTTCCGCGGCGAGGAGGCTTCGCCGCCTTCTCTCCGGGCGCGACCGGCCCTCCCGGGTATCGAACGGCGCGCCGCCCGCCGAGAGGTTCGCCGTGACATTGGAACGCACCTGGCACTGGCTGATTGACCGGATTGACGAGTACGAGGCGCACGCCTACGCCTACCAGCACGGACGCTACTTCGGGCGGACCAAGTTCCAGGTGGTGGAGATCCTGGAAAGCGCCAAGTTCGGGAAGATGCTCATCCTGGACGGGCGCATCCAGTCCGCCGCGCTCGACGAACACATCTTCCACGAATCCCTCGTCCACCCACCGATGCTCATGCACCCCGCCCCGCGCCGGGTCTTAATCATCGGCGGCGGGGAGGGGGCGACGCTCCGGGAGGTGCTCCGGCACAGCCTCGTGGAGGAGGCCGTCATGGTGGACCTCGACGAGGAGGTCGTGGCGCTCTGCCGGGAGCACCTCCCCGAGTGGCACCGGGGGGCCTTCGACGACCCGCGGGTCCACTTGGTGCACGAGGACGGGCGGGTCTTCCTGCGGGAGGATCCGGGAACGTTCGACGTGATCGTGCTGGACATCACCGATCCGGGGACGGCAGACTTCGGCCCCGAGACCTACCGGGCCATCCGCTCCCGGCTCCGGGAGCCGGGGATCCTGGCCATGCAGGCGCTGGAGCTCAACCTGGGAGACTGGGAGGGGCACGCCGCGATCTGTCGGGCCCTCCGGCCCATCTTCCCCCACTGCCGCTCCTACAGCACCTACATCCCCTCCTTCCGGGCGGAGTGGGGCTTCCTGGTGGCCGCAGACGACGAGGCGTTGCTCCACCCGGAACCCACCCTCCTGGAGGAGCGACTCGCGGCGCGCCTCGGCCGGCCGGCGGCCGAGCCGGGGGGGCTCCGGTTCTACTCCCCTGAGACCCACGCGCGGCTCTTTACCCTCCCCCGGGACCTGCGGGCGCGACTGGAGACGGCATGAGGCGGCGGGCCGGCAGGACGGCCACCACCAAAAAGAGGAGTGTGCGGATGCGGCTCGCGGAGGTGGACCCAGAGATTGCGGCCATCATCCACCGGGAGACGGCGCGGCAGGCGGACGGTCTGGAACTCATCGCCTCCGAGAACTTCGTCAGCGAGGCGGTGATGGAGGCGGCCGGCTCCCCCCTGACCAACAAGTACGCGGAGGGGTACCCCGGGAAGCGGTACTACGGGGGCTGCGAGTGCGTGGATGAGGCCGAGCAACTGGCCATTGACCGGGCCAAGGCCCTCTTCGGCGCCGAGCACGTGAACGTCCAGCCCCACTCCGGCTCCCAGGCCAACATGGTGGTCTACTTCGCGGTCCTGCAGCCTGGCGACACCTACATGGGCCTGAACCTCTCGCACGGAGGCCACCTGACCCACGGCAGCCCGGTGAACTTCTCCGGCCGCTTCTTCAAGGTCGTCCCCTACGGCGTGGACCCGAAGACCGAGCAGGTGGACTTCGCCGCCCTGGCGAAGAGCGCGGAGGAGGTCCGGCCCAAACTCCTCATGGTGGGGGGGAGCGCCTACCCGCGGACCCTGGATTTCGCTCGGTTCCGGGAGATCGCCGACAAAGTGGGGGCGCTCCTCGTCGTGGACATCGCCCACATCGCGGGTCTGGTGGCGGCGGGGCTGCACCCGAACCCGGTCCCGCTGGCGGAGTTCGTCACCACCACGACCCACAAGACCTTACGCGGCCCCCGGGGCGGGATGATCTTCTGCAAGGCCGCCTACGCCCCCGCCATCAACAAGACGCTTTTCCCGGGCATGCAAGGCGGGCCGCTCATGCACATCATCGCGGCGAAGGCCGTCGCCCTGAAGGAGGCAATGCGCCCCGAGTTCAAGACCCACCAGCGCCGCATCGTGGCCAACGCCGCCGCGCAGGCGGAGGAACTCTCCCGGCAGGGCTTCCGCCTGGTGGCGGGGGGAACCGACACCCACCTGATGCTGGTGGACCTCCGGCCGAAGGGGCTCACCGGGAAGGTGGCGGAGGCGGCGCTAGGGAAGGCCGGGATCACGGTGAACAAGAACGCCATCCCCTTTGACCCCCAGCCGCCGGCGGTGGCCAGCGGTATCCGGATCGGGACCCCGGCCGTCACGACCCGGGGGATGGGGGTGGAGGAGATGCGCCTCATCGGGCAATTTATCGCGGAGGTGCTCCAGGAGGCGGGGAACGCCGCGCGCTTGACGCAGGTGTCGGCCAAGGTGCGGGAACTCTGCCGGGCGTTCCCCCTCTACCCCGAGCGCCTCGCGCGCAGGCACGGCCGCGCCTGAACGCTGCCGGACGCCTCTGGGCAGCCGTGGGCCACCGGGTCCTGCCCCGGCCGCACGGGTGCGGCCGGCCCGCTCACCCAGCGGAACCTCGCGGGCCTGGCACGGATGATGCTTGCGGCCGGGGCAGGCGGGGGCGCCGGGGCGCCGCGACAGTTGAGGAGCGAACTCGAGTGACGATAGCCCAGCCGGTGGAGATTCTCCGTTGCATGTCCTGCGGGTTTCAGATTCGCGGGTACCCCGCGCAGTACCTGGCCCGGCGAACGGTCTCCTGCCCCATGTGCCGCGCGGAATTTCCCCTCTCCGCCGAGGACCGGCTCCGCCTCACGCGGCTGGAGGCTGAGGGGCCGCCCCCCGAGCGCCGTGAGGCGCGGGCTCCCGGGCCGAGACGGAGCACGCTCACGCTCGACCCCTGGCTGCCGTTTCCCCCCCAGGACTGGACCCAGGTGCCCGCCGGCCCGGGGGTCTACGCCCTGGCCACCCGGGAGGG
>JAHFDC010000218.1 GCA_023249205.1 Candidatus Methylomirabilota bacterium | reverse complement strand
CTACCTCGCGAGCCAGTACCGGCCGCACCGCACCGTTCTGGCCGCCGCCGGCGACCTCGATCACGACCGGGTGCTAGAGTTGGTGCAAACCCACCTGGGCGCCTGGGACGGTCCGGCGGCCCCAACCCCGCCCCCTGCTCCCCCCGTCGCCCGCCCGGCCACCGTCACCAAGGACCGGGACGTTTCGCAGGTGCACCTCTGTCTCGGGGTGGAGGGTCTCCCCTACACCCACCGGGACCGGTACGCGCTCAACCTGGTGAACACGGTCCTCGGCGGGGGGATGTCCAGCCGCCTCTTCCAGGAGGTCCGGGAGAAGCGGGGGCTTGTCTACGCCATCTACTCCTACCTGGCGTCCTACCGGGACGCCGGTCTCCTGGTCATCTACGCCGGGTGCGCCGAGGCGGCCCTGGAGGAGGTACTCGGCTGCATCCGGGAGGAGTGCGCCCGCCTGGCGGAGGCTCCGATCGAGGCCGAGGAGTTCCGGCGGGCGAAGGAGCAACTGAAGGGGAACCTCCTGCTGGGGCTCGAGAGCACCAGCAGCCGCATGAATCGCCTGGCCACGATGCAGATGTACTTCGGGCGCACCTTCAGTCTGGACACGATCATCCGGGGGATCGAGGAGGTGACCCCGGAGCGCTTCCAGCGGGTGGCCCAGGCCTGCTTCGCCGGCGAGCGGTTCACCCGGACCACCATTGGCCCGCTCTCCCGGGTCCCGGCCGCCCCGGCCCCCGTGTGAGGAGGAGCCTGTGATCCCGCGCTACAGCCGTCCCGCCATGGCCCGCCTCTGGGAGGACCGGACCCGCCTCGATCTCTGGCTCCGGATCGAGGTCCTCGCCTGCGAGGCCTGGGCGAAATTGGGGGAGATCCCGGCCGAGGCCCTTCGGGCGATCCAGGAGCGGGCCGGCTACGACCCGGAGCGGGTCGCGACCATCGAGCGCGAGGTCAGGCACGACGTGGTCGCCTTCCTCACGGCCGTGGCGGAGCGGGTGGGGGAGCCGGCCCGCTACATCCACCGGGGGCTCACCTCCTCGGATGTCCTGGACACCGCGCTCGCCGTCCAGATGCGGGACGCGGCCGACCTGCTCCTGGAGGGCCTCGATGCGTTGCGGGCGGCCCTCCGGCGGTTGGCCCTGGCCCACAAGGACACGCTCATGGCAGGCCGGACCCACGGGGTGCACGCCGAGCCGATCACCTTCGGCCTCAAGGTGGCCCGCTGGTATGCCGAGATGGGCCGGAACCGGGAGCGGCTGCGTGAGGCGCGGGCGGCGGCGGCGGTCGGGAAGGTCTCGGGGGCGGTCGGAACCTTCGCCCACGTCCCCCCGGCGGTGGAGGAGTACGTCTGCCAGCGCCTGGGGCTTGTGGCCGAGCCGGTATCGAGCCAGGTCGTTCCCCGGGACCGCCACGCCCAGTACCTTTTGGCCCTGGCCCTCACGGGGGCAGGTCTGGAGAACGCGGCCCTGGAGATCCGCCACCTCCAGCGGACGGAGGTCCTGGAGGTCGAGGAGCCATTCGATGAGGGGCAGAAAGGGTCCTCGACGATGCCCCACAAGCGCAATCCGGTCGGGTGCGAGCAGGTCTGCGGTCTCGCCCGCCTCCTCCGGACCAACGCGTTCGCGGCCCTGGAGAACGTGGCCCTCTGGCACGAGCGGGACATCAGCCACTCCTCCGTGGAGCGGGTGATCCTCCCGGATAGCACGATCCTCCTGGATTACCTGCTGCACCGCTTCACCGAGATCGTGGAGGGCCTTCGGGTGTATCCGGAGCGGATGCGGGAGAACCTCGAGCGGAGCGCCGGGCTGCTCTCCTCCCAGGGGGTGCTCCTGGCCCTGACGGGCAAGGGGCTCTCGCGGGAGGAGGCGTACCGGCTCGTCCAGGGGCATGCCATGCGGGCGCGGGAGGAGGGGGCGGACTTCCCGGCCCTCCTGCGGGCCGACCCGGTCATCCGGCAGCACCTGTCGGAGGAGGAGATCGCCGCCTGCTGTACCCTGGCGCCCACGGTCGCGCACGTGGACGCCATCTTCGAGCGGGTGGGCCTGCTGGAGTCCGAGACGGAGTAGAGGGAAGGAGGCGGGGGAGGGGATGGAGCGACGGGCGCGGATCTACGAGGGGAAGGCCAAGATCCTGTACGAGACCGACGACCCCGACCTGCTCGTCCAGTACTTCAAGGACGACGCCACGGCCTTCAATGCGCAGAAGCGCGGGACCATCGTGGGGAAGGGGGTCATGAACAACCGGATCTCGGCCGCCCTCCTCACCCACCTGGCCGAGCACGGCGTTCCCACCCACTTCGTGAAGCTCCTCTCCGACCGGGAGATGCTGGTCAAGCGCCTCCAGATCATCAAAATCGAGGTGGTGGTCCGGAACATCGTGGCCGGGAGCCTGTCCAAGCGCCTCGGGCTGCCCGAGGGGCAGGCCCTGGTGGAGCCGGTCCTGGAGTTCTTCTACAAGGACGACGCCCTCGGGGACCCGATGATCAATGACTACCACATCCGGATGCTCCGCCTGGCGAGCGGCACCGAGATGGAGGCCATCGTGGACGGCGCCTTCCGGGTGAACGAACTGTTGACCGAGTACTTCGACCGGCGGGGGATCATGCTGGTGGACTTCAAGCTGGAATTCGGGCGCTATCGCGGCCAGATCCTGCTGGGGGATGAGATCACGCCGGATGGCTGCCGGCTCTGGGAGAAAGAGACGCGGGAGCGGCTGGACAAGGACCGGTTCCGCCGCGACCTGGGAGGGGTGGAAGAGGCCTACGCCGAGGTCCTCCGGCGCGTCTGCGGCTAGTGCCGGGCCAACCGACGTCGCCGAGGATTGCCGCCGAGCCGCGGGTCCTGGCGCCGGCGCCGCCCTGGCCCCCGGCCCCCGGAGGGAACCCTCCCGTGGTTCCCCCCCTCGGCCGAAGGCCGATGGGCCCCCCCTCCGCTACGGGGGCCCT
>JAHFDC010000049.1 GCA_023249205.1 Candidatus Methylomirabilota bacterium | reverse complement strand
TCAAGTACCACCCGGACCGCAACCCCGGGGACGGGGAGGCCGAGGAGCGCTTCAAGGAGGCGAGCGAGGCCTACGCCGTCCTGACGGACCCGGAGAAGCGCCGGGCCTACGAGGGGGCGCGGAGAGCCGGGCCTGAGGTGCGGGGACGTCCCGACTTCGGCTACAGTCAGGAGGAGATCCTCCGGGACCTCCTGGGCGGGCTCAGGGCGAACCCCTTCTTTGCCGACCTGGTGGAGGAGTTCCTGCGGGCCGGCGTCCGGGCGGACGAGCGCTTCTTCACCCGGACCTTCCTCGGTGGTCGGGGAGTCTTCTTCGGCGGCATCTTCGTGGCCGGCCCATGGGGCTGGCGCCGGGTCACATTCGGCCCCGGCCGCCGCCCCGAGGTGCAGCCGGGGAGAGAACCCTCGGCTGCGCCGGCTCGCGGCCTCCTGCGCGCCTTCGGACGGACGCTCCTCGGGGCACTCCGGGGCCTCTTCGGCCGGCCCGCCCTCCCCGAGGCCGCTGGGGCCGATCTGACACGGGAACTCCCGCTGACGGCTGTCGAGGCTGCAGCGGGTGGCGTGAAGCGAGTGTCCCTCTCCCGGAGTGGAGAGATCGAGGAAGTGCTGGTCACGATCCCGCCGGGCATTCGCTCGGGGACACGGCTGCGGCTCAGAGGGAAGGGGCGGGCGGGCGCGGATGGCCAGCCCGGCGACCTCTACCTCCAGGTCACCATCGGGGACCGGTAGTTCCCGCACAGGGGTGCAATGGCTGACGCGCTCACGAGGTCCGCCACGCCCCGCGCCGCCGCCGCCCGCCCCGCCCCTTTCCCCCGCACCCGCCGCCCCCCTGCCGCCCCCTGCCCGAGGCCGTGCCTGTCCGCGAGGCGGCGATGAAACCCGTCATGCCCCTGGGGGACTTCCTGATCGCGTACCTGAAGCGGATCGGGGTGGAGCGCCTCTTCGGCATCCCGGGGGATCTCGTCCTGAACCTCTTCCTGCGCTTCGGGAAGCCGCGGGGGTTCCCCATCGTCACCCTCTCCCATGAGCCCGGCGTCGGGTTCGCCGCCGACGGCTACGCCCGCAGCACGCGGCGCCTGGGCGTCCTGTGCGTCACCTACGGGGCCGGCGGCCACAACATGGTGAACCCGATCGCCGGCGCCTTCTCCGAGAAGGTCCCCCTCCTGGTGCTGAGCGGCGGACCCGGCGAGGAGGAGCGGAAGCTCGGGGCCCTGATCCATCATCAGGCCAAGGAGATCGAGTCCCAGTTCCGGATCTACCAGGAACTGACCTGCGCCGCCGCGGTCCTGGATGATCCCCGCACCGCCGCCGAGGAGGTGGACCGGGTCGTCCGGGCCATCCATCACCATTACAGGCCGGGATACCTGGAGATCCACCGAGACGCCGTGGAGAAACCGATCCCGATCCCGGCACACCTGCGGCGCTGGGACGGAACCTTTCCCCCGCGGCGGGCCGACCGGCAGCGGGTGGCCGAGGCGGTCCGGGAGACCGCGGCCTGGCTGAACCGGGCCAGGCGACCGGTCGTCATCGCGGGGGTGGAGGTCCAGCGCTTTGGCGTCCGGAGAGAACTGGTGACGCTGGTGGAGCGCCTGGGAGTCCCCTGTCTCACCACCGTTCTGGCCAAGGGGGTCTTCCCCATGGACCACCCGCAGCACATGGGGATCCACATCGGCCCCCTGAGCCACCCGGCCATCCGGCGGCGAGTGGAGAGGGCGGACCTCGTCCTGTACCTGGGGGCGTTCCTGACCGATGTGGACCTGGGCAACCAGCCGATGACAGTTGCCCGGAACCGCTCGATCTGGGCCAGGGACGACCGGGTGGAAATTTCCTTTCACTCCTATGAGGACGTGCCCCTGGCCGACTTCATCCGCGGCCTCCTGAAGGCGCCCCTGCGGGGACGCCGGGAGCGCGTGACCTACCACGACAACCTGCCCCCGCGCCGCGACCGGGGCGGCGGGATCACGGTGGCCGAGGTTCTCCAGGAGATGAACCGCTTCCTGAAGGGACGGCGGGACTACCTGGTCACCGCAGACTCCGGCGACGCCCTCTTCGGCGGGCTGGAGATCCGGATGAGCGGCATGGCCGCGTACCTGGCCCAGGGGTACTACGCCTCCATGGGCTTCGCCGTCCCCGGCGCCCTCGGGGCCCAGATAGGGACAGGACTCCGCCCCCTGGTCCTGTGCGGGGACGGCGCCTTCCAGATGACCGGGTACGAGATCGCCCACGCGCCCCGCTACGGGCTCACACCGATCGTGATCCTCCTCAATAACGGGGGGTGGGGAATCTTCCAGCCACTCACCAGGCGACCGGACCTCCTGACGCTCCCCTCCTGGCGGTACGCCGCCCTGGCCCGCCTGTGGGGGGGTGCCGGCTTCGAGGCCCGGACGGCTCCCGCCTTGCGGGAGGCCCTCCAGGCGGCCGACCGGGAGCGGCGCTTCACCATCATCGAGGTCCCCATCGCCCCCGGCGACCTCTCCCCCCTGGCCCGCCGCTTCTTCACCGCCCGCCGGTCCCCCCGCCGCTCCAAGTGAGCCCAGGGGGTGGGGGACATCGAGTTTGCGCTTGTCGGGCCTCGGACACGGCCCTACACTGCGAGCCATGAAGCCCATCGAGGAGGTGGGCGCCGACCTCGGCCTCCCCCCGGACGACCTCATCCCCTACGGCCGGACGAAGGCCAAGATCCCCCTGCGGGTCCTTGAGGCGCGGCGACACTCCCCCCGGGGAAAACTGGTCGTCGTCTCCTCGATCACCCCCACGCCGGCCGGGGAGGGGAAAACCACCATCACCATCGGCCTCGGGCAGGCCCTGTGGCGCCTGAAGCGCAGGGCCGTCATCGCCCTCCGGGAGCCTTCCATCGGCCCCATCATGGGGATAAAGGGGGGCGGGACAGGCGGCGGGCGCGCCCAGATCGTCCCTTCCGACGAGATCAACCTCCACTTCACCGGCGACCTGCACGCCGTCGCCGCCGCCCACAACCTGCTCGCCGCCATCCTGGACAACCACCTCTACCACGACAACCTTCTGCGGATTGACCCCCGGCAGATCCTCTGGCGGCGGGTCATAGACATGAACGACCGTGCCCTCCGCCACGTGGTGGTGGGGTTGGGCGGCCGGACCCAGGGGGTGCCACACGAGGGGGGCTTCCTCATTACAGCCGCCTCCGAGGTGATGGCCCTCCTCTGCCTGGCGGAGAGTTTGGCCGACCTGAGGGAGCGCCTGCGGCGCATTCTCGTGGCCTTCACCTACGACGGGGAGCCGGTGTTGGCCGAGGCCCTCAAGGTGGAGGGGGCGATAACCGCCCTGCTGCGGGAGGCGATCCAGCCGAACCTGGTCCAGACCCTGGAGGGAACACCGGCCCTCGTGCACGGGGGCCCCTTCGCCAACATCGCCCACGGCTGCAACAGCGTGCTGGCCACCAAGATGGCCCTGGCCCTCGGGGAACTCTGCGTCACCGAAGCAGGCTTCGGATTCGACCTGGGGGCGGAGAAGTTCTTCGACATCAAGTGCCCGACGGCCGGCCTGAGCCCGGACGCGGTGGTCCTCGTGGCCAGCGTCCGGGCCCTGAAGTATCACGGGGGTGTCGCCGCCTCGGCGCTGGACCGGGAGGACCTGGAGGCGCTCACGCGGGGCTTCCCCAACCTGGAGAAGCACATCGAGGACACGCGCCTCTTCGGCGTCCCGCTCGTCGTGGCGATCAACCGGTTCCCGTCCGATACGCCGGTGGAACTCGAGGCCCTCCAGAAGCACTGCGCGGCCCTCGGGGTTGCGGCCGCCGTGGCGGACGCGTACCGGGAGGGCGGGGCGGGCGGCATCGCACTGGCGGAGACTCTGGTGACCCTCCTGTCCACGACCCCCTCCCGGTTCAAGCCCCTCTACGACTGGAGCCTCCCGGTCAAGGAGAAGATCCGCCTGATCGCTACCCGGATGTACGGGGCCTCCGCCATTTACTACACCCGGCGGGCCGAGCGGGACATCGAGCGGATTGACAAACTGGGCTACAACGGCCTCCCGATCTGCATGGCCAAGACCCCGCGCTCCCTCTCGGACGACCCGACGCTCCGGGGGCGCCCCCAGGACTTCACCGTGACCGTGGACGAGGTCGGGATCTCCGCGGGGGCCGGTTTCCTGGTCCCCATCACGGGCGAGATCATGACGATGCCGGGCCTCCCGAAGCGCCCGGCGGCACAGCAGATCGATATAGACGAGGCCGGGAGAATCGTCGGCCTCGCCTAAGGGGAGCGCACCCGCGCAGTGGCGCTGGTCATCATCGCCCTTTTGGTCGTGTTGATTCTTTTCCTGGTGGACCGGAAGATCATCATCACGCGCTGAGACGCGCGGAGGGGAAGGAAAACGTGACGGACCCGGCCCGCCTCGAACAGTTCAAGAGCATCGCGGCCAAGTACCCCAACGACGAGGTGGCCCGGTACGGCCTCGGGTCCCTGTACCTGAAGGTGGAGCGGCACGCCGAGGCGGAGACGGAGTTCCGGGCGGCCATCGCCATCAAACGCGACTACACCGCCGCCTACCGGGATCTGGGGAGGGCGCAGGAGAGACAGGGGAAGACCGAGGAAGCCATCGCCACCTACCGGAAGGGGTGCGAAGTCGCGAAGGAGACCGGCGACCTCCAAACCAAGAAGGAGATGGAGGTCTTCCTCAAGCGGCTCACCAAGGAATGAGGGGAGCCCCGCCGATGGCGGCCGGGCATTCGGACCGCCTGGCCCCGCCCCGGATCCCCGGCCTCCCCGAAAACGCAAAACCGCAGGCCACCCGGCCTGCGGTTTCGCGTTCAAAAGGGCGCGGCTAGTAGCTCCTCCCGACCGCGCCCGAGGCAATCCACCCCATTCGCTTGCGCGAAGGGTCCGCCACCTTCATCCAGCCCCCCCGGGCATCCAGGAAGCGAATCTCCGTCCCATGCTTCAGTTCGGCCACCACGGTCGCCTTCGGGTCAGGCTCCTCCCGCAGGTTGGCCAGGGTCGCTATGACGCGGAACGGAAGGAGGGCGTTGAACGGAACGGTCCCCTTCACGCTGTTCCCGCCACCATCCGGCTGGACGACGTCCCGGCTCACCCAGGCGACCCGGCCGGTTTCGGGGATCCAGACCCGCACCCAATTGGCCTGCACCTCGAGCCTGGCCACCCGGTCCCCCTTCTGGAGCGCCCCGGCCGACCTGGCCTTCGTGTCGGGCCCAAACCTCGCGGTCACGTTCGACCGGGCAATGAAGAGGACGGGGAGCTCCGCCGCCGACACCCCATCCGCCGAGACCGAATTGCTGCTGAACCAGCCGCCGACCGTCCGCGTCGTGGAGTCCCACGCCCGCTGGGTGGAGGCGCACCCTCCCACTGCCAATAGGGAAAAGGCGGCCAGCAGTAGCGCGCTGAACTGTCGAGCCATCCTTCTGCCTCCTTTCCGGGGCGCCGCTTACCGCCGCCGGGGAAGCCAGAAGCAAGTGGGATGCCAGAAGTGCCGGCTTGACCAAACAGCACCGGCCCAGGGGGTCCCCAGGAACCCTGGCCCCTCCCGGCCAGAGATACCCCCCGCCCGTTACGAAATCTCTCCATAATGGAACGCCGCTCCCCCCCTCGCCTCGGCGGCACCCGACTCCTTCCCCGACCCGTCCGCGTTTCGCCAACCCTCGCTTCCCTCCGCCCGAGGAGCCCCACCCCCCCAATGCCGGGCGCCCAGTAATGCTCCCGGCCGGCCCCAGGGAAGGGTGCCATGCGGCCGACTGCACTCGCGGGTCGAGCCTAGGACGGTTCCCCGTTTCCTGAGAGGACGGAGAGAGGCGGAGCCGCGGGGGGTGAGGGAGGGGGGGAGGCCGGCGTGGCCGGATGTCCGTTCGGCCGGGCTGCCCGGGCGAAGCCGTAGCGGAGGAGGTCCCGAGCGGCCGCCTCCCGCTGATAGCGGTTTCGGGCCTTCAGGACCACCACCATCAAGCGGCGGTCGTCCTTCCGGGCGGTGGCGACAAGGCTGAACCCTGCCTCCTGGGTCCAGGCCGTCTTGACCCCCTCGACCCCGGAGTTGTCGTTCAGGAGACCGAGGGAACGGACGCGCCGGATATTTCGGTGCCGGAAACTCGTGCGGGCGAGGAGGTCCAGGGAGAGCGGGTAGTCCTCGAAGAGCCGAAGGGCCAGGGCAGCCACGTCCCAGGCGCTGCTCCGCTGGTCGGGCGAGGGAAGCCCGTGGGGGTTGGTGAAGTGCGTCTCCGTCAAGCCCAGGTCTGCGGCGCGCCGGTTCATCCGAGCCACGAACTCTCCCTCCGTGCCCCCCAGGTATTCGGCGACCGCTACGCTGGCATCGTTCGCCGAGATGACCGCCATGGCCTCCAGGAGCTTCCCCAGCGGGACCCGCTCCCCCTTCCGGAGGGGAACGCGGGAGGAAGGGGTGCGGGCGGCCCGGGCGCTCACCTCGACCTCGTCCTCCAGGCCGACCCGGCCCTCGGCCACATCCTCGAAGGCCAGGTACAGGGTCATGAGCTTGGTCAGGCTGGCCGGGGCCAGCGAGTGCTCGGCGTTCCTGCTGAAGAGGACCTCCCCGCTGACCAGATCCAGGAGGATGGCCGCCTCGGCCCGCAGGCGCGGCGCCCGCTCTGCCGGCCCGGG
>JAHFDC010000217.1 GCA_023249205.1 Candidatus Methylomirabilota bacterium | reverse complement strand
CGTTGACGAATAGGGCCACCGTCGTGTGCAGGGCGTTCAGGATGAGCAGCCCGTTCCGGATCGGGTGCTTCAGGAGGCAGTCCCGGACGCGCTTGGTGATATCCATGAACTCCAGGCGCTGCCCCGTATTGAGGTGGATCGTGTCGAACCCGATCTGCATCCGTCCCTCCCACTCCCCGGGGCGATAGAAGCCCGGCTGGCGCCTCTCCCTTTCAGCCCCGGGCCAGGAGCATCCCCACGGCGCTGGCGGCTGCTGCCAACACACCATTGGCCAGCGCCACGATCTGGAGGCGCGCCACGATTCGGGCGTGCACCCCGGGGGAGAGCCCCCCCTCCCCCGCCGCCTCCCGCGCCACCGCGCGCGTGAGCCGCAGGCCCAGCCCGAAGAACTCGTACGATGCCAGCAGAAGGAGCACGAACACCAGCAGCAGCTTCAGCCCCAGGAGCCCGAACCAGCGCGCCGCAAACTCGCCTGCATACCGATCCTTCAGCGCGGTGACTCCTGCCGCCCCGGTCAGCACCAGGACCCCTAGGCAGCCCAGACTGAGGGGATGCGCCACCCGGAGGATCCGCGCCAAGGTCGCGCGCTGCCCCGCGCCCCCCTCGCCCCTGAACGCGGGGAGGATCGCCGCCCCCAGCGTCAGGCTCGCGCCCAGATAGAGTGCCGCGGCCAACAGGTGCAGGGCGGCGAGGACCATTACGCCTCAGCCGGCTCGGGCGGCGAGGCCCCCGGCCGGCAAAACGGGGGCATCATAAACGCAGGCCCGGCGGGCGGTCAAGGCAAACTTGCACCCCCTGCCGGCGCACCGGGGCGGCTAGGCACAGACCTCCCGGACGGCAGCGATCAGCCGCTCCTCGCTCGGGACCACGAACCGCTCCAGTCTCGGGGAGAAGGGCATGGGGGTGTCGAGAGCGGTCACCCGTCGAATCGGGGCATCCAGGCAGTCCAGGGCCTCCTCGGCCACGAGAGCCGCCACCTCGGAGGCGAAAGAACATTGGGCCACCGCCTCCTGGAGGATGACGAGCCGGCTGGTCTTCTCCACCGAGCGGAGGATCGCGGCGCTATCCAGGGGGTCCAGGGTCCGGGGATCCACCACCTCACAGGAGATCCCATCCGCCACCAACCGATCGGCGGCCCGGAGGGCCAGGTGAACCATCCGGGAGTGCGCGACGACGGTCACGTCCTCTCCGGCGCGCTTCACGTCCGCCACGCCGAGCGGTACCAGGTACTCCTCCTCCGGCACCTCCCCCGTCTCCGGGTAGAGGAGCTTGTGCTCGATGAACACCACCGGGTTGTCGTCCCGGATGGCGGTCTTCAAGAGACCCTTGGCGTCGTAGGGGGTGGCCGGCATGACCACCTTGAGCCCGGGGATGTGGATGAACCAGGCCTCCAGCGACTGGGCGTGCTGGGCCGCAGAGGAGCGCCCCGTCCCCCCTTGGGTCCGCAGGACCATCGGCACCTTCGCCTTGCCGCCGAACATGTACCGGTTCTTGGCAGCCTGGTTGGCGATCTGGTCCATGGCGATCCCGGAGAAGTCCACGTACATCAATTCGGCCACCGGGCGCATCCCCGTGAGCGCCGCACCCACCGCTGCGCCCACGATGGCCGCCTCGGAGATCGGGGTATTCCGGACCCGCTCGGGACCGAACTCATCCAGCAGGCCCTGGGTCACCTTGTAGGAGCCGCCGAACTGGGCGATGTCCTCCCCCAACAGGAAGACCCGTGGGTCCCGGCGCATCTCCTCCCGGAGGGCCTCCTTGAGCGCCTCCCGGTAGGTGATCTTGCGCATTGAACCCTCCGGCGCCCGCCGACCGGGCCCCCGGCCCGCCTCGCCCCCGCTGCTCCGTCCTTCCCTCAGGCAAAGATGTCTCTGAGCGCGTCCTCCAGGTCCGGCTCCGGGCTCTCCTCGGCGAAGGTCACCGCCTCGACGATCTCCCGCTGCACCTCCGCCTCGATGGTGGCCACCTCGGCTTCCGGGAAGCCCCGCTCCTCCAGGAGCCCCCGCCGGAAAAGGACGATCGGATCCCGCTGCTTCCAGCGCTCCACCTCCGCGGCGTCCCGGTAGGCGGCCCCGGTATCCCCCACGTAGTGGCCCATGAAGCGGTACGTTTTGGCCTCGAGAAGGATGGGCCCGCCCCCCTCCCGCGCCCGCCGGATCCCCTCGCCCGCGGCGGCGAAGACCGACGAGGCATCCATCCCGTCCACCACGACGCCGGGGATGTCATAGGCTATGGCGCGGGTCGCGATGTCCTTCACCTTCTGGTGCACCTCCCGCGGGGTGGACTCAGCGTAGAGGTTGTTCTCGCAGACGAAAACGACCGGAAGATTCCAGACGGCCGCCAGGTTCAGCCCCTCGTGAAACGCCCCGGTGTTGGAGGCCCCGTCGCCGAAGAAGGCCACCGTGACCGTGGCGCGCCCCTGCATCCGGGCACTGAGCCCGGCCCCGGCCGCGATGGGGATGCCGGCCCCCACGATGCCATTCGCCCCGAGGATCCCCAGGTCCAGGTCGGCGATGTGCATGGAGCCGCCCTTCCCCCCGCAGTAGCCGGTCTTCCGGCCGAAGAGCTCCGCCATCATGAGATCGAGGCGCGCCCCCTTCGCGACGGCGTGGCCGTGCCCCCGGTGCGTGCTGGTGATGGTGTCCTCCCGGGTCAGGTGGACGCAGACCCCGGCCGCCACCGCTTCCTGACCGATGTACGTGTGCAGGAAGCCGGGGAGCCGACCCGCGAGAAACAGCTCGCTCGCCTTCTCCTCGAAGGCCCGGATCCGGAGCATGGTCCGGTAGATGTGCAGGGCCTGCTCGCGCGTGGGAGTCATCGTCTCCGCGGGAGAAGCCAGCGCCGTGGCGGGGGTCGCCCGACGGCTGACACTGACGCGGGCCCGGGGAACGCTCTTCCCGGCTGCCATGCCAGGCCCTCCCCTGCGGCGGCGGCAGAGGTCGGGTGCGGCGAGTTG
>JAHFDC010000216.1 GCA_023249205.1 Candidatus Methylomirabilota bacterium | reverse complement strand
TCCTGGAGTCCCTCCCCGCCTCCCCGTGATGGGCCGCGTTTCCCGCGGGTCTCAACGAAAGTCTCAGCGCCCCGCAGCCGGGAGCCCGGCGGATACCGGTTCCTCCCGGAGCAGCCAGCGCACGGCGAAGGCGAGGGCGAAGGACGGGAGGGAGGAGCCGAGCGCCGGCAACAGCCCCGCCACCGCATGGTAGGTGGCGATCCCCAGCCCCCACGCGGTGAGCCCCCGCCACCCGAACCCTCCCTGGTACCAGTAGGCCCCACCGACCTCTCGCAGGGCGCTCGGGTCGAGGCGCCGGCCCCTGAGGACGAAGTAGTCCGCCGCCAGGACGCCGAAGAGGGGGACGAACACCGAGCCGATGAGCAGGAGGAAGTGCTCGTACTGGGCAATCGGCACCGCCAGGGCCAAGGCGGTGCAAAGCGCACCGACCGTGAGGGCAACCGGCCGCTGGCGAAGGGTCGGCCGGAGGTTCTGGCTCGACACGGCGGCGGAGTAGATGTCAGCAAAGGCCTCGTCCGTCTCGTCCACGAGGATGATGCCGAGCGCGAGCCAGCCGCCGGCCGTCGCCATGATGGCCGCGATGAGGTCCTGGGCCTTCAGGGCGAGGAGGAGGCCAGCCCCGAGGGCGTAGAACCAGACGTTTGCCAGGAAGTAGCCCGCGGCCGTCCCCCAGAAGGCGCCGCGGCCCGACCGAGCGAACCGACTGTAGTCCGCCACGAGGGGGATCCAGGAGACCGGCATGGCGATCACCAGGTCCACGGCGGCCCAGAATGCGAGGCCACCCGCCCCGGGTGCCCACAGGAGGGTCCCGAAGTCCTCCCGCCTCATCAGGACGACCGTGAGCCACACGCTCGTCGCCAGCATGAGCCAGACGGCGAATTTCTCCAGCCACTGCCGGACGACCCGGACCGGCCCCCCCACGGCGAGGAGGGTGCAGAAGGCCCCGATCAGAAGCGCCCAGACTGGGAAGGCCGAGACCCCGAGGAGCGGCTTTGTGATCCCGTCCGCGGCCTGGGCCATGACGATGATCTCAAACGTGCCCCACCCGACCAGCTGCACCAGGTTCAACACCGTCGGCAGATAGGAGCCCCGGATCCCCAGGGTCGGCCGCAGGAGGGCCATCGTCGGGATGCCGGTGTCGCTCCCGATCACCCCGGCCCAGGCGAGCAGGAGGCTCCCCAGGAGGCTCCCGATGAGGATCGCCAGGAGCGCCCGGGCGAGCCCCAGGGCCGGCACCAGGAGCGTCCCCGCGAGAAGAACCAGGAGGCCGACCCCCAGGTCGCCCCAGAGGACGAAGTAGTCCACGAAGGCCAGACGCCGCTCGGATGCCGGCACCGGCGTGATGCCCCAATCCCCCGGCCGCGCCGGGGCGGCACCCCCCGTCGCCTGCGCTCCCGCCTCCATGCCCCGCTCCTCCCCAAAAAAAGCGCAAGGCGCTGGTCAGCGGACCTCCAGCGCCTCGATGGCCCCGCGCCCCCTCCCTCCGCCGGCATTCCCCAGGTCAGTTGGAGCGGTCGGTGGCGGCCTCAGCCCCTCACCGTCGAGGGGTGTACACCTTGGCCCACTGGGCGACCCACCCCGCCGCCTTCCCCTCCTCACCCATGCTCAACTCGGGGGACATCATGAAGGTGATCCCCCGCTCCTCGTAGCGCATCAGGGGATACCAGCGGGTCGGCAGGCGCCCGTACACCGCGACAACAGCCTCAGGCCTCGCCCCCTGGGAGAGGCCGGAGGCGGTCACCCAGCCGTCGCGAAAGAGAAGTCCCACGACCCTGTCGGTGCCCTTGTCCAGCGCCACCTCGAGGAACCCGTAGTCCATCTCCTCCTCGCCCCCGGCCACCCGCTGCACCGGGGGGATCCCCAGGACCTTCTGCACCCGGGCTGCCGGATCGCCAAGGATGATCTTCCCTTCCCAGCCCAACCCCTCCGTCACGCGGATGGAGCCGGCCGCGGGCGGGCCCGCGGGCCGGGTATCGCAGCCGGCCAGGGCGAGGGCTGCCGCCAGGGTCAATGCAACGGCCGTCAGGATCGCCCGGGCCCCCCGGCTCCCCTGGGCCTCCTGCCCCTCCCGACCGTGCGTGACGGACCTCAGCCTTCTGTCCATTCTGCTGGACGATTCTGCCCCAGCAGGCCACGCTTGGCAAGCCCCACACAGGACGGTATCCTTGCCGCCATGGCCCCCGCCGCCCGCTCCGTCGTCATTGACACCGACCCCGGCGTGGATGACGCCTTGGCCCTCTGCCTCGCGCTGCGCTCCTCCGAGCTGCGGGTGGAGGCGATCACCACGGTGGCCGGCAACGTCCCCGTCGGCGTGGCCACGCGCAACGTGCTGCGGATCCTGGACCTCCTTCGACCCGTTCCCCGCCCCCTCCTTGCCCAGGGGGCCTCGGAACCGCTGAAGCGACCCCTCCGGATCGCCGCCGAAGTCCACGGGGAGGACGGCCTCGGGGGGGCCACCGCCCTCCTCGAGCCGGATGGCCGCCCCCGCTACCCCGACCCTCCCATCGGGCCGGACCGGACCGATGCGCCCGACCTTCTGGCCGAGATGGTGGAGCGGTTCGCCGGCCGCCTCACGGTCATCACGCTCGGGCCGCTCACGAACCTGGCCCTGGCGCTCCGGAGCCATGGGCCGCTCTTCAAGAAGGTCGGTCAGGTGGTGGCGATGGGCGGGGCCCTGCGCGTCCCGGGCAACGTGACGCCGGCGGCCGAGTTCAACATCTGGGTGGACCCGGAGGCCGCCGCCGAGGTCCTCCAGGCCGGCCTTCCCCTCCGGCTGGTCGGCCTCGACGTGACCCACCAGGTCCGGCTCTCCGCCTCAGACCTGCCTCCCCCCCCGGACACCCCGGTGGCCCGCTTCATCCGGGACATCACGGCGCACACCCTGGCTTGGTGCGAGAGAACGGAGGGCGGGGGTATGCCGCTGCACGACCCGCTGGCCGTGACCGCGGCCGCCGACC
>JAHFDC010000048.1 GCA_023249205.1 Candidatus Methylomirabilota bacterium | reverse complement strand
CTGCTCCTTGAGCGCCTACAGATTCCCACCTTCGTCGTTCGGCCGGAGGGCCTGGACGCGATCTACGCCAGCATCCAGTCGGTCGGTCGGCTGCTCGGTCGCCCGACGCGCGCGAGCGCCGTGGTGGAGAGCATGCGGTCCCGGGTTGCCTGGGTGGCCCGGCAGGTCCAGGGGCGGCCGCGGGTGCGTGTTCTCTACGTCCTCTGGCCGGACCCGCTGATCACGGCCGGCCGGGGGAGCGTCATTGATGCCCTCATCGGCGTGGCCGGGGGAGAGAACGTGGCCGGGGGGACCAACCTCCGCTACCCGCGCCTGAACCTGGAGGAGGTCCTTCGCGTGGATCCGGACGTGATCCTTCTGGCCGGGATGGGCTCCCGCCCGCTCCGGTCGGAGTCCGTTCGGGGGTGGGAAGGCTGGCAGGTCCTCCGCGCCGTGCAGGCGGGCCGGGTCCGGAGCCTGGACGGGGATCTGCTGCACCGCCCCGGGCCCCGGATCGTTGAGGGGCTGGAGGCCATCGCCCGTGCCCTGCACCCCGACGCGTTTCCCGCGTCTTCCCAGGAGGCCGGTCAGTGAGTGAGCGGACTCTTGCTTCCTCTGTTGCGCCCGCTGCGATTCCCGCAGCCCCGGTGACGGCGCGGCGGCTCCTGCGGCTCTGCGGAGGACTTTCCGCCGCCCTGCTCGCCACGCTCCTGCTGTCCCTCTCGGCCGGCACGATCCCCGTCGGCCCGCACCGCGTCCTGCTCATGCTCCTGGAGCCGGTCCTCCCCCTCCCGGCCATCTGGACGCCAACGGAGGCGGCTGCCGTGCTCGTCCTTCGCCTCCCCCGGGCCCTACTGGCGGGCCTCGTGGGCGCCTCCCTGGCGATCGCGGGCGGGGCCTTCCAGGCTATGTCGCGCAACCCCCTGGCGGACCCTTTCATCCTGGGGGTCTCGAGCGGGGCCGCCTTCGGCGTGGTGGTGGCGGTCCTCCTGGGGGTAGGGCCTGGAGGGGCCGGGGCGGTCCTCGCTCCGCTCTTCGGGTTCGCCGGCGCGCTGCTCGCCGCCCTCGTCGTGTACCGGCTCGCCTCGGTGGACGCCCGTCTCCCTGTGGAGACTCTCCTCCTGGCCGGAGTGGCCGTGAGCCTCTTCTTCGCGTCGGCGATTATGCTGGTCAGCGCCCTCGTCCCCGCCGTGGAGTTGCAGGGGATCGTCTTCTCCCTGATGGGGAACCTGGCCCCCAGGGGCCCTGCCGCCGTGGCCGCTGTCGCCGCCTGTCTTGCGGTGGGGTCGGCCGTCCTGCTGGCCGTGGCCCAGCCTCTGAACGTCCTCGCCCTGGGGGAGGAGGCGGCCGCGGCGCTCGGCGTGGAGGTGGAGCGGGCCAAGCGGGTTGTCTTCGTGGCCGCCTCTCTCGTGACCGGGGCAGCCGTCTCGGTCAGCGGGTCCGTCGCTTTCGTGGGCCTCATGGTGCCGCACGCCGCCCGCCTCCTCTTCGGCCCGGACAACCGGGTCCTGCTGCCGGCCTCTCTCCTGATGGGCGCGATCTTCCTGATGGCAGCCGACGTGGTGGCGCGGCTGGTGGCCGCCCCGGCCGAACTCCCGGTCGGGGTCATCACCGCCTTCTGCGGCGCGCCGTTCTTCGCCGTCCTGCTCCGGCGACGTGCCCGCGGAGGGGCCAGATGAGCGCGCTCGAAGTCCGGGGGCTCCTGCACGGGTACCGGGATGGGACGGTCCTCAAGGGTCTGGACTTCACGGTGGAAGCCGGGGAGGTGCTGGGGGTCTTCGGGCCGAATAGCGCCGGCAAGACCACGCTCCTGCGCCTCGTCTGCGGGACCCTCATCCCCTCTGCTGGGGAGATCCGCCTTTTCGGACGCCCCCTCCCGGAGTGGCCGCGGCGCGAACTGGCCCGGACGGTGGCTCTGGTGCCGCAGGAGACGGCCGTCGCCTTCCCCTACACGGTCTTGGAGGTAGTGCTGATGGGCCGCTACCCCCACGGCGGCGGATTCGGCCTCCCGACGCCGGCCGATCTCGCGGCGGCAGAGGGGGCCCTGGCCCGGACCGACCTCACCCACCTGGCGGGGGCCCCGGTGACGGACCTCTCGGGCGGCGAGCGCCAGCGCGTCATGCTCGCCCGCGCGCTTGCCCAGGCTCCCCGCCTGCTGCTGCTCGACGAGCCGACCGCCCACCTGGATCTGGCCCACCAGGCCGAGGTCCTCGCCTTGATCGCGGCTCTGAACCGGAAGGCCGGCCTCACGGTGATCCTGGTCTCCCACGACCTCAACGTGGCTCCCGGGCTGTGCCACCGCGCCCTGCTGCTGCACGCGGGCGAGGTGCTCCGGCTCGGGGCGGTGAAGGAGGTGATGGACCCAGCGCTGCTCCGCAGGATCTACGGCGAGGCGATCCGGGTAGAGGAGGGGCCGGACGGCCCCCGCATCTTCCCGGCCGCCCCCGCCCCGTAGAGGATCCGCCCCCGGATGAAAGGGAAGCCGGTGCGGCTGAAGGTGCGGCCCAAGCCGGCACGGTCCCGCCACTGTGAGTGGGGAGCCCCGGCCCGGAAAGGCCACTGACCGCATTCGCGGTTGGGAAGGCGCGGCCGGGGCGACGAACCACAAGTCAGGAAACCTTTTCCGGGGGCCCGATGCACCGCCTTTCGCGGCAGAAGGAGGTGTTCCATGGTCGGGCGTCCCTGGACGATGGCGACGTTGTGTTTGGTTCTCGTAGGCGGGGTCTTCCCGGTTTTCGCTCAGGAGCCGGCGGAACCGGAGATCGGCGAGGTCGTGGTTACGGCCACCCGGACACCTGAGCCAGCTGGGGCTGGCACCAAGAGCGTCACGGTGATCACGGCGGAGGAGATCGCGATCAAGCAAGTCCAGTCTGTGGGGGAGGCCCTGCGGAGTGTCCCCGGGGCGACGATCGTACAGACAGGGACGTTGGGAGGCCAAACCTCCACCTTCCTCCGCGGGAGCAACTCTAACCAGACGCTGTTCCTGATTGATGGTATTCCGGTCAATACGCCCACGGACGGGGCCTTTGACCTCGCCGATCTCTCCATCGAGAATGTGGAGAGGATTGAAGTGGTTCGGGGCCCCCAGAGTACGCTCTACGGCTCCTCCGCGATGGGCGGAGTCATCAATGTGATCACCAGGAAAGGCGCGGGCCCACCAACCCACACCCTGTCCCTGGCGGCAGGGATGCATTCGACCTTCAAGGAGGTGGTGAAGAGCGCCGGCGGCACGGAGCGGGCTGATTACGCCATCACGACTCTCCGCCTCGATAGCCAGGGACAGGGCCAGCACGATGAATACGCCAACACGACTGTCTCTGCCCGCGTGGGGGTGAAGCCGACCCCCACAACGAGGCTCGAGGTCTTCTCTCTCTTTATTGATGCCGATAAGGATTTGCCACCGGTTCTCGGGCGGCAGGACAGCAGCACCGGCGCCGCCTTCGACCCCGACCAGAATCAACGGCGGGAGTTCCTGCAGGTTGGAACGGCATGGAGCCAGGCCCTCACGCCCTGGTGGGACTATAAATTGATCCTGGCTCGCGTCGGTGATCGACTGAAGTTCACCGATCCTCCGCTTTCAACGGATGTCACGGATACCACCACGTACGATGTCGAGGGAGTCACCTCTTTCCGACCCTTTCCAGCGACGGTCCTCACGCTGGGTGGCCAGTGGAAGCAGGACAACGCCGATGTCACCGGGACCTTCACGGCCTTTGATGCGACCACCACCCTCCGGGCTGGATATGTGCAGGGGCAGGTCACGCTCTGGGAGAGCTTGACTCTTGTCGCAGGTGGACGGTTGGATGATTATAGCCAATTCGGAGACCATTCGACGGGGCAAGTCTCGGCAGCCTATGTGCTGCGCAGCACCGGCACAACTCTTCGGGCGGGGTACGGCACTGCCTTCCGAGCCCCCTCGATGAACCAAGTCTTCCGACCAGGCTCCGGCAACCCAAACCTCAGGCCAGAACAGAGCCGGTCTTTCGAGGCCGGGGCAGAACAGGCGATATGGGACAATCACCTTCGCGTAGGAGCAACGTACTTCTACACCCGGTTTACCGACCTGATTGATTTCGGTCCGGGCCCATCCTTCCAGTCCATGAATATCGATCGCGCCCGCGCCGAGGGGGTGGAGGTCTTCGCCGAGACCCGGCCCGTCCCAGAGATCCTCTTCCGGGGCGGCTACACCTTTACCGAGGCCGTTGACAGCGACACGGGGCAGCCTCTCAGGCGGCGCCCCAAGCACCTCGGTTCTGCTGCAGCGACGTATGAATTCAACAAGCGATATTCGGTGAGCCTGAGCGGCCTCTTCGTCGGGAAGCGCTTCGACACGGACCCGGTAACTTTTGGCCTCGCCGAAAATGGCGGCTATGCCAAGTTCGACCTGGCAGCAGCGGCGACCCTGAGCGAACGGTGGGGGCCGCTGTCCGGCGTCCGGCTGACGGCGAAGGTGCAGAACCTCCTCGACAAGCAGTACGAGGAGGTCCTCGGGTTCCCGTCCCTTGGTCTCACGTACCTGATCGGGGTCGAGGCGACCTTTTAGCCAAGTAGAGAGGGATCGGGCGTGACGGCTCGAGAGGGCGTGGGGAGCCTGCCCCTTCCCCTGGCGGCTTCCCTGCTGCTTCACGCGGCGGTCCTCGGGCTCGTGGCCCTGGGGCTGCCCCGGGGCCTGCCGCAGCAGGAGACATCCCTCGAGGTCCGGCTGGTCTCCCTCGAGGCCGAGGGGGGCGCCGGCCCGAGCGGGGGGGAGGCCGCTGTGGGGGCTCCGGCGGCGGCCGGCCGGGCTCTCCAGCCGAGGACTGGGGCTGTGGGCCGGAGTGGGGCCCCGCAGCCAGGGGAAGGACAGCCAGCCGGTGCCCCTCGCGGGCCGGCGGCGTCGGCCGCGCCATCTCTTGGAGCCTCGACCGGCGAGGCTCCCCCTGCGGGCCCGGAGTCTCCCGCTGGGCAGGAGGCACCGGTCGCCGCGCCGGCTCCTGCTGCCTCGGCTGCAGACCGGGTCGCGGCCCGGGAACCTCTGGCCATTGAGGGGCCGAAGGTCACGACGCCCGACCGAGCCTTCTCCACCCCCTCAGGTTTCGATCTTCCTCAGGGTTCGCCGGGGAGGGAGGGGGACCTTGCAAGCAGCGCCGCCGCCCGCCTCGGGGGAGGAGCCACGGCACCCCAGGAAGAGGGAGTGGCCGGGGAACCGAGGGGAGTCCCCGATGGGAAGGGGCTGGCCGGCGGGAGCGTGGGGGGTGTCGCACAGATTGCCGGGAGCCTCGCTGCGACTCGGGGAAGCGGACCCGGCGCGGGGGACGGGCCGGGCGGTCCGGGGAGCGGAACCGGCCGCGGCGAAACCTTCGCTCGTATCCTCGGGCGCATCGAGGCGGCGAAGCGCTACCCCGAGGAGGCACGGCGCCTCGGCCACCGGGGGACGGTGGCCGTCCGGTTCCGGATCGGCCCCGATGGGGCCGTGGCCGCCGCGGAGGTGGCTGCCACCTCGGGATCCTCCCTGCTGGATGCCGCCTCCCTTGAGACCGTCCGGCGCGCAGCGCCTCTCCCCCAGACGCCGGGCTGGCTCCTGGTTCGCATCTCCTACGGCCTCACGGAGGCGCGCCCCTGATCGTCACCCGGCTGCCCGAGCGCCGGGGGGATGCCGCTCAGACGACGAGGTGCCGGCCGTCCTCGGCCCACTCCACGTCGAGTCCCTGGAGGTGCTGGAGCATGTCGTTGCTCATATGGGTGAGGATCAACCTTCGGCACCCGAGCTGGGTCCTCTTTTCCATCAGGGTCCGGTAGTCGAGGTGGTACTTGGTTTTCCTCTCAAAGGAGTACGCTTCGCAGATGAAGAGATCCGCGCCGCGCGCGGTCTCCACCAGCGCCTGCGTCCATTCCGTGTCTCCGGAGTAGGCGATCACCTTCCCCCCGCAGGTGATGCGCAAGGCAAACGCGGGGGCCCCGCTCGGGTGGACGACGGCGTACGGGGTCACCGCGATCGCTCCCAGGCGTGTCTCTCTCCCCTCGGCCAGCGCGGCAAACTCGACGGGAAATCTCCGCTGAATGGCGGAGGAGCCGGGAAAGAGCACCTCCATCGCGTCGCGGACCCTGGGCTCCACCCCTGGCGGCCCGACCACGACGAGGGGGCGGGTGCGACGGCCGAACTGAGCATCCAGGAGAAAGAAGGGGAGCCCACCGAAGTGATCGCCGTGCAGGTGGGAGAGGAGAATGGCGTCCACGAGGGAGGGGTCCACGCCGAAGCGTTTCATGGCGATGAGGGAGGAGGCGCCGCAATCAAGGAGGAACTGTGTCGCGTCCGACCGGACGTGGAAGCAGGTCTGAAACCGACCGCCGCTCCCGAAGGCGTCACCGGTTCCCAGGAAGAGGATCTCGACCTGACCCATGCGAATCCCTCCTCGAAATCTCGGCGGATCCCGCACCGTTCCCCGGATACACTTCTACCGCAATCGGTGGTGCCGGGAAAGGACCCGCGGGAAGGCCGGTCATTGGGCATCCCTGGGCATGGGGGCGCGCCCGTGACCCTTGCGGCGCCTCCGGAACGGTGCTAGGCTTCCCGCTGAAATGACAGCCACGCCCGTCCCGATCCTGGAATTCTCGGACTACCTCTGACCCTGGTGCTATCCTGCGGCGGTCCGGCTGCAGCGCCTCACCGCGAGGCATC
>JAHFDC010000215.1 GCA_023249205.1 Candidatus Methylomirabilota bacterium | reverse complement strand
AATCTGCTCCAGCGCCTCCGCCAGCGTGACGTCTCCTCGGGCCACGGTCTCCCGGAAGGGGTACAGGTTCACGCAGACGAGATCAATCGGGGTGATGCCCGCCGCCTCGAGTGTCTGCTGGTGCCCGGGCAGATCGCGGCGGGCGAGGATGGCGGCGTGGATGGCGGGATGGAGAGTTTTCACCCGACCATCCAGCATCTCGGGGAATCCTGTGACCTCGCTCACCTCGGTCACGGGCACCCCGACCTCCCTGAGCGCCTGCGCGGTTCCGCCGGTGGAGAGGAGCGTGATCCCCAGGGCAGAGAGGCCCCGGGCGAACTCGGCGACTCCCTGCTTGTCGGAGACGCTCAGGAGCGCGCGGCGGATTTTCACCGGATCTCCCGTCCTCAGGGGTTGAGCCGGCCGAACTCGGCCGGCGCCCCGTCCCCGGGGCCAGGCGCGCAAAGGACTCGGCGCCCCTCAACCTTCAGTCGGCCTTCTGCATACAACTGGATCGCCCTCGGATAAATTTGATGCTCGTAGCGGAGGATCCGGGCGGAGAGGGTCTCGTCCGTGTCGCCCTCCAGAACCGGGACGACCGCCTGGATGATGATGGGGCCGGTGTCCACCCCCTCATCCACGAAATGCACGGTGCAGCCGCTCCACTTGACCCCGTGCTTCAGGGCCTTCCCTTGGACGTGCAGGCCCGGGAACGCCGGCAGGAGGGCGGGGTGAATGTTCATGATCCGGTTCCGGTAGTGGCCGACGAAGGCGGGAGTCATGACGCGCATGAATCCTGCCAGGCAGACCAACTCGACCCGGTGGTCCTCGAGGTGGCCGATCAGCGCTTTGTCAAAGGCCTCCCGGCTCCCGTGGCGCTTCGGGTCCTCGAAGATGGCCGGGACGTTGTGGCGGCGGGCGCGCTCGAGGGCGTAGGCATCCGCCACGTCCGAGAGGACGACCACGACATCGGCGCTCAGGCGTCCGGCGGCGCTCGCGTCCAGGATGGCCTGCAAGTTGGACCCGCGCCCCGAGACCAGGACGCCGATCCGCACCCGTCGGGCTGCCGTCATCCCCCCATCCCCCGGCGGTGGCGGACCTCCGCCCCCCGCTCTCCCGGCACGATGCGGCCGATGCGGACGACCGTCTCCCCCGCCTTGGCTAGCAGGTCGAGCGCCGGCCCGGCATCTGCCTCTGCAACGACCACGACGAAACCGATCCCCAGGTTGAAGACCCGCAGCATCTCCTCGGCCGGCACCTGTCCGGCCCGCTCGATGAGACCGAAGATGGCCGGCTCCACCCACGCCGAGGAATCCAGGATCGCGCGGCAGCCGGCCGGCAGGACGCGCGGGAGGTTGCCCACCAGGCCCCCGCCCGTGATGTGCGCCATCGCCTTCACCGGCACGGCCTCGAGGAGGGGCCGGATGGCGCGGACGTAGATCCGGGTCGGCGTCAGCAGTTCATCGGCGAGAGGCCGCGTGAGCGGGGGCAGCGTGGCGTCCAGCGCGTAGGCGGCCCGCTCCAGCAAGGCCCGGCGGGCCAGGCTGAACCCGTTGCTGTGCAGCCCGCTGCTCGCGAGGCCGAGGATGGCATCCCCGGGAACGACGGTGCGGCCGTCCACGACGCGGTCCCGCTCCACGACGCCCACCAGGAAGCCGGCCGCGTCGTACTCTCCCGGCCCGTAGCAGTCGGACATCTGCGCTGTCTCCCCGCCGAGCAGGGCGCACCCCGCCTCGCAGCACCCTTCTGCGACCCCGGCCAGGATCTCCTCGAGCACGGCCTGATCCAGCCGCCCGGTGGCGAGGTAGTCGAGGAAGAAGAGCGGCTCGGCGCCGCAGACCAGGCAATCGTTGGCCGACATCGCCACCAGGTCAACCCCGATGCCCCGATGGCGACCGGCCTGCTGGGCGATTTTCACTTTGGTCCCGACCCCATCGGTGGAGGCGACGAGGACCGGGTCCCGGTAGCGGGAGGGGAGGGCGCAGAGGCCGGCGAAGCCGCCGATGTCCGCCAGCACCTCGGGCCGCAGCGTTTTCGCGGCCAGCCCCTTGATCCGCTGGACGAACGCATCCGCTCCGGCAAGATCCACGCCGGCCTGCCGGTAGGTCAGGGGGTTCATCTGCGTCGAATCAGGGTTCCGGGGCACCGGGGGCTTCCGCTTCGCCGAAGACCTCGGCCGTGAAGAAGTGAAGGGTCGCCCCGTGCCGCCAGGCATCCGGGGCGAGGTACGCCTTGCGGCAGGCGAAGTCCAGGAAAGTCTCCCGGTCCCACCCCTGCTCGGAGGCGACCTGGGGGAGGAGGATGCCTCGGTGCTGGCCAGCCGTGACGCAGACCCCGTGGGTGCCGGGGATCAACCGGGCCACGCCCTCCAGGGGCTCAAGGGGGGAGAGCACCGAGACCTCGATGGTGAGCAGGAAAAACTCCGCGGGCGAAACGGGCGAAAAGCGGGGGTCGGAAGCGGCCGCGGCAACCGCGCAGTACGCGACCGTATCCGAGAGGGCCTTCGTCGCGTCAACCGATCCGACGCACCCGCGCAGGCTCCCTTCCGAGCGGAGCGTCACGAAGGCTGCCCCCGGCTCGGTCAGGGAGGCGGGGATCTGCGGCAGCCCCTCCAGGCTCCTCCCCAGAAGGTGCTGTTCCAGGGCCTGGCGGGCGATCGTGAGCAGCGCTGCCCGCTCCTCCGGCGTCAACGGCCGCATCCCCCTCCCCGCCCCGCCTGCGGGCCCGCGGACCCGGTGGGCCGATCTTGGCCGCAGTATAGGGAGCGGTTCGCCGGCCTGTCAACTTGGAAAGGCCGCGGATGGGCCGTTTGGCGCGACCGCCACTACGTCGGGCGGAACTATTCGGACGGTGCCTTCGTGAGGGTGGTCCCCGGGGACAGGATTGTGTTCGCGGATGAAAGAGTTCCGGCTCCCCCGGTTCCTCCCCGGAAACATCCAACGCTTCTGCTCGGTCTGGGCCGGAGGTATTGCGCACGGGCCTGACGAGTCTCG
>JAHFDC010000047.1 GCA_023249205.1 Candidatus Methylomirabilota bacterium | reverse complement strand
CACCAGGATAATCGCGTCGCGCTCGGGGTCCACACGCTCGACCGCCATCGCCTTCCCCTCCCCGCGGCCCCGGCCGCGTACGCTCATCCTAGCGACCGGCCGGCGCCGGGGTCAACCTCTCCGCGGGCGCTCGACCCTCCCCGGCGACCCGGGCGACGCCGAAGACCCGCAGGTCTTCACGGAGCCTTGTAGCGGGGGACGGCCAGCGACCGCATGTAGGCGATCACATCCCAGATCTGCTGGTCCTTCAGTTGCGTCCCCCAGGGGGGCATCATCTGCGACTTCTGGACGGCCGGGCCCCCCTGCTTGACGATGGCGAACAGGTAGGTGTCGGTGAGGACGTTCATCCGGGTCCCGTCCGAGTGGTTCCCCGGCTTGACCGGCAGGCTCGCGGAGACCGGCCCGTCTCCCCTCCCTCCCACGCCGTGGCAGGAGGAGCACCACTTGTTGTAGAGTTCCCGCCCCGCCTTCGGGTCCCCCTGGGCCGCCGCGGCCGGGGCGGCGAGCAGGGCCAGCCCGACCAGGATCCCGATTCCCCTGTCCATCATGCTGCGCATCGGGCTCCTCCAGTGCCGGGCCAGCCAGCCGTGACCCGGTCCGGGGGGATCGGCCGGAGGCGCGCTCGCTGCCCGGAGAAGACGCGAGGCCGGGGGAAACACTCTCCCCCGGCCTTGTCGTGCGGCGCCCGCTTCCGACGTGGGGCGCGGCGGTCTGAGGTCTGGTTAGAACTGCTCTTCTTCCGTTGATCCTTCCATTGCGAGCGTGGAGGAGAGCCCCTCCATGGCGACCTGGGTGACGTCGTCGAAGTACCCGGCGCCCACGAATTCCTGGTGCTTCGTGGCCTCGTAGCCGCTCGGTTCCGCCCCGAACTCGCTCTCCTGGAGCTCCGCGTAGGCCGCCATCCCGCGCTTCCTGTAGTCGCTGGCAAGGGTGAACATGCTGTAGTTGAGCACGTGGAACCCCGAGAGGGTCACGAACTGGAACTTGTAGCCCATCATGGCCAGGTTCTCTTGGAAGGCCAGGAGTTCCTTCTCGTCGAGATGGAGTTTCCAGTTGAAGGATGGGGAGCAGTTGTAGGCGAGGAGCTTGCCGGGGTAGTCCTTGTGGATCTCCGTGGCGAACTCCCGCGCTTCGCCGAGGTCAGGCTTGGCCGTCTCGAACCAGACGAGGTCGGCAAACGGGGCGTAGGCGAGACTCCGGGCGATGGCCGAAGGAATGCCCGGCTTCACCCGGTAGAACCCCTCGTGGGTCCGCTCGCCAGAGAGGAATCGCTGGTCGTAGGGGTCAGCGTCGCTGGTCAGGAGGGTCGCGCTGTTCGCGTCGGTGCGCGAGATCAGGACCGTCTCCACGCCGCAGACGTCCGCGGCCAGCCTGGCGGCCACCAGCTTGGTCTTGAACTCCTGCGTCGGGATCAGCACCTTGCTGCCCAGGTGCCCGCACTTCTTCACGGAGGCGAGTTGGTCCTCGAAATGCACGCCCCCCGCGCCCTGCTCGATCATGTCCTTCATGATCTCGAACGTCTGCAGCGGGCCTCCGAAGCCGGCCTCGGCGTCCGCGACGAGCGGCGCGAGCCAGTAGGTCCCGTTGTCGCCCCGCCTGTGGTGGACCTGGTCGGCACGCAGGAGGGCATTGTTCAGCCGCCGGATCAGCGCTGGCACGCTGTCGGAGGGGTAGAGGCTCTGGTCGGGGTACATCTGCATGGCTTCGTTGATGTCGGCCGCCACCTGCCAGCCGCTTACGTAGATGGCCTTGAGGCCCGCAGCCACCTCCTGGATCGCCTGATTCCCGGTGACGGCGCTGAGGACGGGCACGTACGGCTCTTCGTGCAGCAACTGCCAGAGGCGTCGCGCGCCGTGCTTGGCCAGGGAGTACTCGATCTCGATCGATCCCCTGAGCCGGTAGACGTCGGCGGCCGCGTAGGGCCGCCGGATTCCGCGCCACCGCTCTGCCGTCCATTTCCGCTCGAGATCCGCGATGAATGCTTCCCTGGTCATGGGATGCTCCTTCCCTCCTTTGCTGTGGCTGCGGCCATCAGGTAATGTTCCGGCATCCGTCTATGGAACCCAACGCCTCCACGTGCTGGCGGTGCAGCGAAGTCAGGGCAGGGGACCGGAGATGCGGAGCATACGCGAAAACCCACCCGCCTGGCAAGGGGAGCCGGGCGGGCAATCCTCGCCCTCCGGGCAGCCCGTTTCTCTGAGGTCCCCTCCGGGGCGCCCCGCCCGATCGGCGGCCTTCGACCGGTGGGCAGTGGCAGGAGCCGGACGGCCCCCTGGGGGCACCCGTGCTGCATCGCGCGGATCGCCGTTCCCACGTGCCTCGCGAGCGGCCCCCCGCGGTCCGGCGCCTGGGCTCACCTCATGGCTGCTTGAGCCCCATATCCGCACCCTCGAGGCCGCGGAGCGTATGGGCGCTGAGCTGACGGACAGGTCGCCGAGGTCAGATCCGGCGAGCCGGGGGGCGGGTCCTCCGCCCCCCGGCTCGCGGGGGACTAGCGGGCGCCGCCCCGGATCTTCGGGACGAGGAGCACTACGTCCCGGTCCGCGAGGTGCCGGGAGGGATGCGCCACCTCCCCGTTCACCCGCGCCTCCATCTGCCCGGCCACCCCCTGCTCGGCCAGGATCTCCCCCAGGGTGGTGCCCGGGTCCCGGACCAGTTCCTGCGTGCTCTTCCCCAACATCACCACCTTCACCGCGATCGGCTCTCTCACCCCCAGCTTGGTCTGTTGCATGGTCTCCCTCCTGTGTGTGGGTCAGCAGGCGACAAACGTCATGGTCTTGTGGTCCAGGATCAACTCTCCTTTGAGCGGCTCACCGGTCAGGAACTTCTTGATCTGGCCCGCCACGAGGGCGGCGATGGAGAATCCCGTATAGACGATGGCCTGGGCGGTGCAGGGGAGGGTGAGGGCCTCCTCGTCGGAGTGCAGCGAGGCCTCGTACCGGCGGACATCGTCCGGGTCGGCGGGCCGCACCGTGAGGATCCGGGCCACCTCGCCCCCCATCCGGGCGTCGAGGTAGATCGGCACCGCCGCCCGGTACCGGATCCCCCGCTCCCAGATCTCGCGGCGGGCCGCCATCGTGTCCACCGCCGTCACCACCACCCCCTGGAGCCGCTGGCCCCGGACGCGTTCGGCCCGGGTCCAGAGCGGCGCACCGGCCACCTCGCGCACGACATCCGCCAATGCCTCCACCTTGAGCCGCCCCACGTCGGCCAGCCGGTAGGCCTGGTTCGGGATGTTGTGGGGCTCCACCCGGTCGTCGTCGTAGGCGGCGAGCGCCCGGCAGCCCATCTTGGCCAGCGCCAGGACGACGAACGAGCCGATCCCCCCGCACCCGATGATGTTGATCGGGAGGTCCAACGCATCCGGCTCGATCAGATCCTGTTGGCGGTACAGGTCCACGGGCGCCTCAGGCCTCGTCCAGGCGGGTCAGGAACTCCAGCTCGCGGATCTGGCCCTCGATGGCCTCCACGCATTCGACGCGGGACAGGATCGATACTTTCTGGCGCATCTCGGTCCACGCGGCCTCCCGCAGGGCCGCCGCCTGGGGTGGCGCAAGGGGTTCTCCTGGCTGCTCCACGGGGATCCCGTCCACCGTCCTCCGCTCCGGGAGCCACGTGTCGCAGCGGCAGAGCAGGTCCCCCGCCTTGTTGGTCACCAGGGCGATGAGGGACTCGGCGCCGAAACCCCGGATGGTCGCCTCGTCCGTTTCGCTCCACTCCACCTCGTGCTCCGCGTGGCTGTGCCACCAGAGGCGGAGCGCCGCGGGGTCCCGTCCCTCCTCCAGGCACCGGTGCAGGAGGCGGAGGACCGCCTCGGGGTCCAGCTCGGTCTCGGAGGGGGAGACCCACTGGTCCAGCAGGAAGAGTTCCGTCACGAGCAGCGCGTCCCCCTCCTGCCGGACCTCCCCCAGGCCGCCGATCTCCGAGGGGCAGAGCTCGACGTAGAGGCGGAGCCGGGCGTACGCCTCCGGGGTGAACCGGAGCGCCGCGGGGACCGGTGACGGGGTCACGCGGGCACCACCTTCCAGTGGGTGACCGGGACGTACCAGTCCCGCGGTGTCACGGTGCGCAGGAAGTCGAGCAGCACCTCGGCGGCCGCGAACCACTGGTATTCGACCAGGAGCTTCGCCACCCCCTCCCGCACGTTCCCCAGGCAGGGCCGCCCGTCCGACACGTGCGGGTGGTCGTAGAGGCCGTAGGGGTCCGTGAGATTCCGGACCGCGATCGTTCCCGTTTCCGCCAGGTCAATCTGGAAGCACCCCAGACGGTACCGGGCCCCCGCGTGCTCCACCTCGATCGGGAGCGTGAGGAGGCGAACGCCGCCGGCGTACGATTCCACCTCCCGAATCCCCTCCAGGCCCTGGAGCCGCGCCAGGTCCTCGGCGGCCCGGTCCGTCCGGGCGGCCTCCCCCTGGAGGACCCGAAGGCGCTGCCGATAGGCGGCCAGGTGCCGTGTCTCCAGCGTCAGCCGGCAGGACAATTCCTCCAGCGCCCGCTCCGTGGCCCGGACCTCCTCCTCGAGGAACCCGGCCTCCTCCCGGAGCCGCCGCTGCTGGTAGTCGGCGTACGCCGCGCGCGCCCGGGCGCGGACCCTTTCCCGGAGGGACGCTTCCTCCCGGGCCGTGTCCCGGAGGAGGCGGTTCAGGAGGACCGGGAAACGCGGTGCGGGGAGGGGGACCGCCTCGCAGATCCAGGCTTCCAGGCGGGGGAGGGTCAGGTCCAGGCTCTTGCGGAGGAGCAGCCGCGCCAGCGGCTCGGGCTGCCCGGCCAGGTCGAAGAGGACGTACAGATTGTTGTGGAGCAGGTGCAGGACGGCCCGCCCGTCCTCGTCGGTGAGGCTCATCCCCTGGGCGAGGCGCCCCGGGGGGGCGTAGCCGGCCGCGCTCCCCGGGACGAGCCGGTGGCTGAGCACGACCGGGAGGCGGGCCCTGGAGGTTTTCGACCAGATATCGAGCCAGAGAGGCCGCAGGGGTAAGGCGTGGAGGTGGATGTGGAGTTGCCGGTCGAAGCGGGGGCGGCTGTACCCCCGCGGGGGAGCGTGGAGGAGGATCGGGAGGCCCAGGGCCTTCGTGTAATCGCGGATGACGGCCTCGAGCGTCCCCGGGAGCGTGGCGCGCGGGTACACCATAACCTCTCAGGCACCACCCCGACGGGGATCCGGGGGGGATCCGTCAGGGCTGTCAGTGGGCAATGCGGGAATCCAGTCCGGGCGCGATTAAGGGCCTGACAGTAGCATAGCCACGCTCGCGTGGCAAGCCGAAAAACACAGGCCCCGCCGGCATGGGGCGGGGCCTCCCGGGCGATCAGACCTCTGGTGCCGAAGGGGGGACTCGAACCCCCACGGGTTGCCCCACCACCCCCTCAAGATGGCGTGTCTACCAGTTCCACCACTTCGGCCCGCCGGCATTCTACATAGCGTCTCCGGCGCAGCGTGTCAACGGGAAACGTCTTCCGCGGGCTGGCCCCGCTTGCTGCCGTCCCGCCCGATCTGCTATGGTCCCGGCACGGGGGCACGTCACCGCGCCCTCCGGGAGGGGGTCATGCGACGCATTGCACTCCTCGTCGGGGTTCTCCTGATTCTCGCCGGCTGCGCGACGGCCCGCGTGAGCGACCGGCGCCTCATCACCGGGCGGGTGACCGATGCGGAGGGGCGCCCTGTTGCGGGGACGCCGGTCCTCCTGGTGGGCCGGGAGCTCGGACTCGTCCTCTTCCAGTTCGCCTATGAGGATATGGGGCGGCGGGAGGCCCGGGCGCTCACGGATGAGCGGGGGGAGTACCGGATCGAGGTGGTCCCGGCCCAACTGGGGAACAACCTCTACCTCTTCTTCTATGATCGGGAGGGGTTCGACTCCGTCCGGTACGCCCGGCCGGACCCGGTGGATCTCACGAAGCGCCTGGAGGAGACCCCCCCACTCGTCATCAACCAGACCCTCCGGACCCACCCGGACTGGCCCGAAGTCCTCCGGCTCCGCCAGGAGTACGGGCCCGACTCCCACCGGGGTCGCATCCTCCGGCAGATGGGGCTCCCCGAGCGGCGGGAGGCGTCCCAGAGCGGGAGCGACCTGGTGGAGCACTGGCACTACTTCTCCCGGGGGATCACCTACGTGCTGCGCAACGGGGAGCTCGGTGGAACCCACCAATTTGAGCCCATCAAGGAATTTGCCAAGCCTCGGTCCTGAGGCGCCGGCGCGGCGGCCCCCCCGCCTTCAGGCGGCCATCCTCCTCCTGCTGCTGAGCGCGGGCGGAGTCCGGGGGGTGGGGCCGGCTGCGGCGGCCCAGCAGGCCGACCTGGCCGTCACGGCGGAGGACATCGTTCTCCCCCGACCCAGCCTGCTCGAGGGGGCTCCGGTCGCCGTTGCGGTCCGGGTCCGCAACCTGGGGGACGAGGAGGCCCGCGGGTTTGAGGTGCAGATTCAGGATGTGGCCGGGCAGAAGGTGACGGCCCTCAAGACCTTTGCCGTGGCAAGCCTCCCGCCCCGCTCGGATGTCCTGCTCACGGTGGACTGGACCCCGCGGGGGCCGGGCCTGCACCAGGTGCGGGTGGAGGTGGATGGGAGCGGCCGAGTCCCCGAGGCGAGCCGGGGGAACAACACGGCCTCCCGCAGCGTGCTGATCCTCTCGCAGGTTCAGGCGACGCGGAACCTGTACGCCTACGCCTTGCAGTACGTGTCCAGGGGCT
>JAHFDC010000046.1 GCA_023249205.1 Candidatus Methylomirabilota bacterium | reverse complement strand
AGGCCTCGCTGAGGGCAGCCAGCGTCGGTTCCTCCAGGGTCTCGCTGAGGGTCCCTACGGGCCCGATGGAGCCGGCGATGAAGACCTCCCGGCCCGCGATCTCCCGCGCCTCCCGGGCGAGCTTGACCGCCCGCTGGTTGATCTCGACGGTCTTCTCGGCCAGCCCGTAGGCTTGCAGTTTCACCCGGTTGGCCCCGAAGGTGTTGGTCTCGATGATCTGGGCGCCGGCCGCGATGTACTCCAGGTGGATCTTCAGGACGCTCTCGGGGTGGGTGAGGTTCACCTCGTCGGTGCACCGGATGCGCCCGAGGGTCTGGAAGAGCATGGAGCCCATGGCCCCATCACAGACCAGGACGGTATCGCGGAGAGCTTCGAGCACGCCCGACATGCCGACTCCCATCGTCGCCGCGATTCGGCGGCGCACGTGGGACGCTAGCCGACCCGCCAGTCCCTGTCAACGGCGAAGGCCCCGGCGGGCCTCCCATGATGCGGTTGACCTGGCCCCCCGGGGCTGTAGTATATGGGCCCGAGAGCCAGGCGGTGGAGTTCGCCTGGACGGTCGCCATTTTCCTGACCGGAGGTGGGGCCGGCTCGCTGACCATTCCCCCTGAGCGTGGCGGACGGGGGCTGACCGGGGTGGCGGTGCTACCCGTGGACATTGGCTGGGTCCGGCGGCGCGGCGCAACTCTCTTCGCTTTTGCCGCGCTTCTCCTCTTCTGGTTCCAGCGGGCCGAGCCCAACTGGTGGGGTGTCCTGCTGGTCAGCGCCGGAGAGGGGCTGCGCCTCTGGGCGGCAGGCCACCTCCGGAAGGACGAGACCCTGACCACCGGGGGCCCGTACGCCTTCGTGCGGAATCCCCTCTACATCGGGAGCCTCACCATCGCCAGCGGGCTCATCCTGATGCTCCGGAGCCTCCTCCTGCTCGTTCCCCTGCTCTGCGGGTTCACCCTGGTCTACCGGGCCGAGACCCGCCGGGAGGACAAGGTTCTCCGGCAGAAGTTCGGCACGGCCTACGGCCAATACCGACAGGCCGTCCCGGCGTGGATCCCCCGCCTCTCCCGCTACCCCCAGGCCAGCCCGGAGCCCTTCCGCTGGCAACGGGTTCTCCGGAACCGGGAGTACAACGCCGTCCTGGGGATTGTCCTCCTGTTCCTGGCTGCGGACATCCTCAACGACGTCCTGGCCCCATGGCTCGCGGGGGAAAGGCCTCTCGGGGAGGTCCTGGCCCGCTACCTCCGCCACCTCCGGCCCTGAGCCGGACGGGCGCGGCCAGAAGACGCAGAGGTCCGATGTGGACTGGCACCTAGACGGTCTCGCCCAGCTCGACCTCGCCATGTTCCGGGCGATCAACGGGGCGCACACCGGTCTCCTGGATCTCGTGATGATTTTTCTGTCGAACCGCAGGGCCCTGGGCACCCTCCTCGTCCTGCTCCTCCTGGTCCTGGCGACCCGGGGCGGTCCCTCTGGACGTCTGGTCGCTCTGTCAGGCCTCGTGGTTATTGGCCTGGCCGATTTTACGACCACATACTTTTGGAAGCCGCTCTTCCACCGCCCCCGCCCCTGCGAGGTCCTCTCCGGCGTCCACCTCCTCGCCGGCTGCTCCCGATCCTTCTCCCTCTTCTCGAATCACGCCGCCAACGCCTTCGCCCTGGCTTCGTTCCTATCCGTGCACTCCCCGCGCTGGGGGTTCGTAGCAGGGGCCGTGGCCATCGGGGTGGGCTACTCCCGCGTCTACGTCGGTGTCCACTACCCCTTTGACATCCTGGCCGCCGCGCTCTGGGGGAGCCTACTCGGCATCGGCCTGGCGGTAGCGGGGAGGCGCTTTCTAGGCAGAAGGGGGCGATCGGCATGCCAGACCGGGGGCCCCGCGCCGGGATAGGCGCATAAGCATACCGGGCTCAGGGGTCTTTGACGGACCCGGTCACCCCTCCCGGAGGCTCGATGGTCCAGAAAGGAACCGGCCTGGCTTACCATCGGCCGGGAGCGGATGCCGCAGGGTCTCCGCAGGCTCCTTCTTGAGGGAGGCCAGGGGGTCCGCACGTCGGCTGGGTGAGCACCGCGGAGCAACCCGCTGCATGGAGGGGGCGTCGGCCTTTCAGCGGGAGAAGTCGGTTTGCCCTGCTGTGGCATTTCGCTTGCACCGCTGGCCCGGGCGGAGGCGTGCGGATACCGGCAGCACACACGGAGGAGCCATCATGCGGGGCACGCGGGTAGTGACCGGTGCCGTCCTCGTCCTGACACTGGCTTCCGTCTTCTCGGACGCGGTGGATGCCCGCCAATGGCGGATGACGCCGGCCGCCCAGGCGCGCGACTACACCCAGATCGTGGATCATCGGTCGAAGGGTGAACTCGTCATGATCTGGTGGGTGGCCCCGGAGCTCGTTGATGCGCATTCTCCCGTGAGTGAGCAGGCCCGCTCCATCCTGCGCGAGTATATGGTCGTGGCCCTGGCCCACGCGCGCATCTCTCCCACGGGGCGCTTCACCTATGAGAGACCCGCAGGTGTCCTGATCCAGACCGGCGACGGGAAGGCGCGGCAGCCGCTCCGTGACGGGGCTCTTCCCCCTGCCGTGACCGGCATCATCGCGACCTTGCAGGCGACGTTTTCCCAGGCGCTGGGCGCCTTCGGCCAGGGCACGGAGTGGTACGTATTTGAGGGCAAGGGCATTGAGAGCTGCCAGCGGGGGGCCTTTTGGATCTATTACGCCGGTGAGCAGTATGGCTATGCGACCCCGATCCCCGGCTGCGGCCAACCTACGGCTGCCTCGCCGCAAGGCTGATCCCGGCGCCACCTCCGGCCAGTCCTCCCTCGTTCACCCGCCGGCCCCCTCTGTGCCGGATCGCGTTCAGCGCGCTGGCCTCCCTCACGCCGCCGCGATTCTTGCTCCGGTAGCACCCGGCGCGAGGGCGGGCGGAGTGTCACGGAACTCCTGGACGAGTACACCCGTTTGACAGGCTGCGGGAGGACGTGCTACGGTGCGGCCGCTGCCAGGGCCGGAACATCCACGGGAGGGGGCGATGACGGAGGGAAGTGAGCGGCGGGAACGCCACAAGACATTCCCTCGCCGCATTAGCCTCAAGGACGGCCGGGTCGCCACCATCCGGCTGATGGTGAAGAAGGACAAGGACAAGCTCCTACGATTCTTCCGGGGGATCCCGGAGGAGGAGCGGCTCTTCCTCCGGGACGATGTGACCAAGCCCGAGACCATCGAGACCTGGGCGCGCGACCTGGACTACTCCACGATCCTTCCTATCGTCGCCGAGATCGAGGGCCGGATCGTGGCGGACGCGACGCTGCACCGCCGCACCTACGGCTGGATGCAGCATGTGGCCGAGGTCCGGATCGTGGTGGATCCGGCCATCCGGGGGAAGGGCCTGGCGCACGCCCTGCTGGCGGAGATCCTGGACATCGCCCGGACCTGGGGGATGGAGATCCTGGTTTCGGAACTGATCCCGGAACAGAAGCCCGCGATCAGCCTGGTCAAGAGCCACGGGTTCAAGCGCGAGGCGATCCTCCACCGGCACGTGAAGGACCTGTCCGGCACCCCTCGCGATCTGCTCATCCTCACCCGCCGCCTGGCGGAGGAGGAGCCCCGGCCTTGAGGAGCGCCCGAAGGCGCGCCAGGGCTGCCTCCAGGCGGGCCGCTACGGTCTCCGCGTCCCGGCCCACCCCGCTCGCCGCTACCGTGAGCCGCACCTGAGGCCCGAAGGACTCGGGTCGCGACTTCAGGTACAAGTCCGGGAACTCCAGCCGCACCGCCTCGAGCAGGGGGGCGAGGACCGACTCGTCCCCGCAGTCGGTCCTCGCCTCGCGCGTGAGCAGGACCGGGGAGCCCGCGCGGGCGGCGAGGGGCGCGGCGACATGGGCGTCGAAGCACGCCTGCATCTCCCCCGGGACGCCGGGCAGGGCGATGAGCGTGCTCGGGGGGCGGTGGCACCGGATGGCCGGCGCCGCCCCCACGGGGTTTTGGAGCGCTTCCGCGCCCGCGGGGAGCCAGGCCATCTTCTCGCGGGCGGGAGTGAGCGCGGGGTCGGCGACGGCGCCGACCTCCGCCAGGGCAGCGTACCGGGCCTCGACCAGACGGCGGGCTGACGCATCCAGGACCAGAGGGACGCCGAGCGCCTCCGCGAGGCCGGCTGCGGTCCGGTCGTCGGCGGTGGGTCCCAGGCCGCCCGCGAGGAGCAGGAAGGCGGGGGCGCGGGCGAGGCTCAGCCGGACCTCCCCGGCGATGGCGGCGGGATCGTCGTCCAGGATCGCGATGCGGGTGACCCGGCCGCCGAGGCCTGTCACCCGCAGGGCGAGCCAGGGGCCGTTCCGGTCAGCCGTCCGGCCGCTGAGGAGTTCGCGGCCGATGCAGAGAATCTCGACCGCCGTCACGGTGAGGGGCCTCCTGCGCCGCCTGCGGGACGACGAGGCGCGGGGGGCCCGGGAGATCGCTCCCCTGGTAGCGCGCCTCCTGGGCCTCCTCCTGGCGGGCCCGGGCGGGTCGGCCTGGGAGGCGCGCCTCCAGCGCGGGACGGCCGCCCTCCTGAAGACGCAGCCGGCCATGGCCCCCGTTCTCTACCTGGCCAACGCCGTCTGGCTGGCTCTCGAGGGGCCTGGTGAAGCCGCCGCCAAGCGGGCGAGAGCCCGGGCGGCCCTCACCGATGCGCTGGCCCCCCTGGCGGCCTCGGCCGAGCGTGCGGCGCGCCTTGCGGCTGAGATCCTCGCGCTCGCCCGGACCGTCGTCACGATCTCCCGCTCTTCCACGGTCCTGGCGGCCCTGGCCCGTCTCGCGGCCGCGCACCCGGTGCGGGTGATCGTCGGGGAGGGGCGCCCCGCCCTGGAAGGGCGCTGCCTGGCGGCATCAGCCGCGGCCTTCGGTTGCCGGGTAACGCTTGTCTTGGACGCGGCGCTTCCGGGGCAGGCGCGGAGGGCCGACGCGGTCCTGGTCGGCGCCGACGCAATCCTGCGGGGCGCCGCCATCAACAAGGCGGGGACGTACCCGCTCCTCCTGGCGGCCCGGGAGGCGGCGGTCCCATCCTACGTTTTGGCGGATCGGAGCAAACTGGTCCCCAGCCCCCTCGCCCCGCTCCTGAGCTTCCCCGTGCGGGACCCGGGCCGCCTCTGGCGCGACCCGCCCCGAAACGTCTCCCTCGCCCGGACCGACTTCGAGAGCATCCCCCTTTCCCTGTGCACCGCCGTTCTGACCGAGGAGGGGGCGGGGGCGCCACGGACCGTGGCGCGCCGCCTCGCGGCGCTGCCGGCGGCCCGCTTCCTTCGTCGGTTGGCGCGGAGGCGAAGCCTATAGCCTCAGGGAAGGGCCGAGCCGGGCAGTCGGTAGAGGGCCGACATGCTGGTGATGAGGCAGTCTCCCCCGGGACCGAAGGCGAGGCCCACCAGGTTCGCGCCGGCCACGACGCGCCGGGCCAGCCCCTTTCCCTCCACGAGGAAGATCCCCCGCCGTCCCCCCTGCCCCGCCACGACGAAGAGCCGGCCGGCCGCGTCGAAGGCGAGCCCCTGCGGCCGCTCGAAGGGTCCGGCGTGCGGGACGGCGGATCCGTCCGCGTCCACTCGGTAGATCGGATCTTCGTTGGAGAGGGTGGGGGCGGTGACGTACAGGGCGTCATCGGGACCCCACGCCAGGTGGAAGGCGGCCACGCTCGGCGGAATCCGGCAGAAGGGGTGGACGGTCCCGGCGGGACTGATCCGGAAGACGGTCCCTTCCCTGTCGCCGACGTAGAGCGCGCCCTCCCGGTCCGCCGCGAGTCCGGTCGCCGTCCCCAGATCCGTGGCCACCGGCTCCGCCGAGCCCCTTCCCCGGAACCGGTAGAGGGTCCCGTCGTGCCGACTGGTGAAGAAGAGCGTCCCGTCGGGCCTCAGGGAGAGCCCCGTGGGGTTGAGGGGGCCCGGGGTGAATGCCTCGCGGCGCCCGTCCGCGCTGATCTTCACGAGGGGGGCGGGGACCTCCTGCCCCCGGCTCCCGCTCACCGTCGTCCAGATGGTCCCGTCTGACCCCACAGCCGGGCCCGTGACCGGGTGCAGGTCCCCGGCCAGACGGAGGCCCACCGTGAGGTTTCCCCCCTCCGCTGTCCCGGCCTCGGTCTCCACGGTCACGCGGCCGCTCTTCGTGTCGGGCGGGACCGGGAGAAGGAGGCGGGTCGGGGTCGCGATCGTCGGGCGGGTCGGTGCCCCGCCGATCTGGACCCGCGGGAAGCCTCCCCCGGTCAGCCGCTCCCCGAGCAGCGCGACGACTCCCCCCTCGAGCGCCGCGGCCGGCTCCACGAGGAGGATCAGCGGGCCCGCTCCCGTCATCCTCGGACTCCCCGCCCGCCCGCCCCCGCCAGGGTCCGCAGGAGGCGCAGGTTCCGGCGGTCGGCCCGGAGGGGGTCGGCGTCCTTGGGTGTCTCCAGGATCATGGGGATGCCGAGGAGCCTCCGGTCCCGCACAAAGTGCCTGAACCCTTCCCGGCCGATCATGCCCTTCCCGATGTGCTCGTGGCGGTCCACACGGCTGCCGCGCTCCCCCCTGGAGTCGTTGAGGTGGATCGCCTTGAGGCGGTGAAGCCCCACCGCGGCCTCGAAGGCCCGGAGCGTCTCCCGATATCCCTTCGCTGTCCGGATTTCATAGCCGGCCGCGAAGAGGTGGCAGGTGTCAAGACAGACGGCGAGCCGCTCCGGGTGCGCCACGAGGGCGAAGATCGCA
>JAHFDC010000045.1 GCA_023249205.1 Candidatus Methylomirabilota bacterium | reverse complement strand
CCGAGTTCGAGGGCGGCGTAGAAGGTTGCCATGGCCCGGCCGCGCTCGGCGGCCTCGACCCGGTCGGCGGTGAGGGCCATGAGGGCCGGGTAGGCCGCGCCGAACCCGATGCCGTACAGCGCGCCTGCCAGGAGGAGCCATCCCGGGGTGCTGGCCGCCGCGAGTGTCGCCATGGCCGCAGCCACGAGCGCCATGCCCGGCAGCACCACGGCGCCGCGCCCGATCCGGTCCGACAGGATGCCGGCCTGCGGGCGGGTGAGGACCAGGAAGACGGCATAGACGGTGAAGTAGAGGCCCGGGTTCGCCATGCCGATTTGCCGGCCCAGCAGGGGCAGGAAGGAGACCACGGCCCCATAGGTGACGCACAGGGTCATCATCGCTGTCGCCGGGAAGAGGGCCCTCCGGCTGAAGAGGGGCGCGGCGGCGGGCGGGGTGGCGCCGGCCGGCAGGGTCTCGGGCACGCCCGTCCCAAGCAGGATGGCCCCGGCCGCCACGGCCCCCGCCGCCAGGAAGAGGCCGCCGAAGCTCCCGTCCGAGATCAGCCACATCCCCAGGGCCGGCCCGACCGCCATGGCCAGGTTGGCCGCCAGCCCGAAGTAGCCCATGGCCTCCCCCCGGCGCGCAGGCGGGGCCAGATCGGTGACGATCGCACTGGCCGCCGTGGTGAAAAAGCCCATGCCGGAGCCGTGCAGCAGGCGCACGCCGAGAAGGCTCCCCACGCTCCGGGCGTAGTGGTAGGCCAGGGAAGCCGCGAGGAAGACCACCGTGCCGAGCAGCACCATCCCCTTCCGCCCCCGCCGGTCAATTGCCCGCCCCACATAGGGCCTCACGACCAGGGCGGTCAGGGTGAAGGCCCCGACGACGAGGCCGATCTCCGACTCCCCCAGCCCGTACTGGAGCGCGTAGAGGGGAACGGTCGGCAGGAGCAGGTAGAACGAGAGGAAGAAGAAGAACGTGCAGAGGCAGGTGAGGGCGAAGCCCCGCGTGAGGAGGCGGGGGCGCGCCTCTGCGGCGGGCGGGGGGACGGGAGGCGCGATCGGCATCGGTGCGCGGCCGGTGAGCAGTCGGGACGGCCGGCTCAGGGCCCGGGAGACGCCGAGGGCGGGCGGCCGTTCGCGTACCGCGACAGCCCCCAGGAGAGGCGCGCGCGGGCAGCCTTGAGCGTCGTCCAGACGCGCCACTCCGCCACCCAGGAGAAGAGGCGCGCCCCCCTCAGGTCGTCGAAGGTGCTGTACACCACGGGCGTGATGAGGAGCGTCACCAGCAGGGCGAGGGCCTGGCCTCCCACCACCACGGTGGCCATCGAGGCGCGGGAGGCCGAGCCGTCCCCCCTCCCCAGCGCCACCGGCAGCATCCCGGCGATGATGGCGAGCGTCGTCATCAGGATCGGGCGGAGCCGCGCCCGGTCCGCCTCCATCTGGGCTTCGAACCGCGGCATGCCCCTCTGCCGCAGGACGTTGGTGTAGTCCACCTGGAGGATCGCGTTCTTCTTGACGACCCCCATGAGGAGGAACATCCCCATCACGCTGTAGATGTTCAGCGTGCTGCCGGTCGCGAGCAGGCTGATCAGTCCGAAGGGCAGGGCCAGGAACATGCAGACCATGATCGTCACCGGATGGATGAAGGACTCGAACTGGGCGGCCAGCACCATGTAGATGAACGCCAGGCTCAGCAGGAAGGCGATGAGGAAGTTCTGGAACGCCTCCGCCATTAACTTCCCGCGGCCGATGGGGAGGAAGGAGTACTCCGGGGGGAGGTGCATCTCCCGGAGGATCCCGGTGGCTTCGGTCAGCGCCTCCCCCAGCGGCTTCCGGAACAGGTTGGAGACCACCATGATCTGGCGCTCCTGGGCGTAGCGGTCAATCTGCCCCGGGCTCTGGCCGCTCTCCAGCGTCACCACGTTGCTCAGGCGGGTGAGCGCGCCGGTTGTTCCCGGGACCGTCAGTTCCCGGATGACGCCCGCGTCCCGCCGGTACTGCTCCAGGAGGCGGAGGCGCACGTCGTACTGCTCCCCCGCCTCCCGGTAGAAGGTCACCCGCTCCCCCCCCACCATCGTCCGGAGGCTCGAGGCAATGGCCTCCACGCTCACCCCGAGGTCCGCCGCCTTCCGCCGGTCAATGTGGACCTGGATTTCCGGGTGGCGCAGCGCCTGCGCCGTGTCCGTGTCCACGAAGCCCGGGATGCCCCGGAGGCGCCGGATCATGGTCTGCCCGATCTCCTCCAGGCGGTCCTGCTCCGGCCCCCGGATGACGTAGTTGAAGGGGGTCTGGCGGAATCCGCCCGAGGAGACCAGCCCCACCTGCTGAGCGCTGGCCCGCAGGTCCGGGTGGCGCGCCGTAAGGACCCCCCGCACCTCCTGCATGATCTCCTGCTGGGACCGCTTCCGCTGGCTCATGTGCTTCAGGGCCACGTAAATGGAGCCGTCGGTCACGTTGGAGTGGTACTGCCCCCGGACGCCGATGGTGGTGAAGAGGCGCTCCACCTCCGGGACCTCCCGTCGGAGGTCCGCTTCCACCGCGGCGAGGATGGTGGCGCTTCGCTCCAGGGAGGAGCCGGGCGGGGTCTCCACGATCACCTCGAACTCGCTCATGTCGTCGTCCGTGATGAACTCGACCTTGGCCAGGCGGCCGAGGGGGACGATGGAGAGCATGATCGCCAGCGCCCCGACCATCGTGAGCGCCCGATGCTGGAGGCACCAGCGCAGCAGCCGCTCGTAGCCGCGATCGAGCCACGCGTAGAGCCGGCCGGCCTTCGAGCCGTGCCCGGTTCCCGCGGGGGCCGGGCGGAGGAACCGGCTGCTCAGCATCGGGGTGAGGGTGAAGGCGACCAGGAGGGAGACCATGATGGCGAACGTCGCCGTCAGCCCGAAGGAGCGCCAGAACCGCCCGACCAGCCCCCCCATGAAGGCCACCGGCAGGAAGATCACCACCAGGGAGAGGGTAGTGGCCATGACGGCGAGAGCGATCTCCTTCGCCCCGACGACCGCCGCCTCCAGTGGAGGCCGGCGCTCCTCCTCCATGTGCCGGAAGATGTTCTCCAGAACGATGATGGCGTCGTCAATGACGATCCCGGTGGAGATCGAGAGCCCCAGCATCGTCAGGTTGTTCAGGGTGAAGCCGGCCCACCGCATCATGGTGAAAGTGGAGATGATGGAAGCCGGGATGGCGAGCGCGGCGATGAGGGCGGTCCGGAGGTTCCGGATGAACAGGAGGACAATCAGGCTGGCCAGCACGGCACCCAGAATGAGGTGCTCCTGAACCTCGCTGATGGCTCGCTTAATGAAGCGGGACTGGTCGCGGACGACTTGCATCTCGATGTCGGCGGGCAGCAGCCGACCGATCTCCGCGAGCCGCGCCTTGACCCGCTCCACGACCTGGACCGTGTTGGTCCCCGACTGCTTGCGGACGAGCAGGGAGACCGCCTGCTTCCCGTCCAGGCGGGAGAGGGTCCGGGCCTCCTCCTCCCCATCCACGGCCCGCCCGATGTCCCGGACCCGGACCGGGGCCCCCTTCCGGTCGGCCACGATCAGGTCGCCCCAGTCGGCGGCCCGGGCGATCCGGCCTACGGTCCGCAGGCCCTCCTCCCGCCCCTCCCAGGTGATCCGGCCCCCGGGGATCTCGCTGTTCTGGCGCCGGAGCGCGTCTTTCACCTGCTGGATCGAGAGGCCGTAGGCGCTGAGCCGGTAGGGGTCCACCAGGACCTGGATCTCCCGCTTGCGGTCCCCCACGAGCGTGATCGCCCCGATGTCCTTGACCGTCTCCAGTTGGCGCTTGATCCGCTTGTCGGCGATTTCGGTGATCTCCCGCGCGCTCCGCCGTCCCGAGACGACGACGGCCATGATGGGGGCGGCGTCCGGATCGGCCTTCTCGATCACGGGCGCATCGGTTCCGGGAGGAAAGTCCCCCACCACCGTCCCCACCTTTTCCCGGATGTCGTTCGCCGCCTCGTCAATGTCCCGCTCCAGGATGAAGGTGGCAAAGATCTGGGACTGCCCTTCGATGGTGGTGGAGCGCAGCTCGTCGAGGCCGTTGATCGTGTTGACGACCTCCTCGATCCGCTTGGTGAGCTGGCTCTCCACTTCCTCGGGGCTGGCCCCCGGCAGGCGGGTCGTGATGGTGACCGTGGGGAGATCTACCTTCGGGAACAGGTCGAGCCCGAGCTCGCGGAAGGAGGCGAGACCGAGGACCACCAGCGAGACGGTGAGCATGGTGGCGAAGACGGGGCGCCGGACGCAGATCTCGACCAGCCTCATCGCCTCGCCTCCCCCGCCCCGGCGGCGGCGGTCACGGTCACCTGGGCGCCGTCGAAGAGGGCGCCCAGATTCGCCGTCGCCACCACCTCCCCCGGCGTGACCCCGCGGCGGATCTCCACCCAGCCCTCCAGGCGCTCCCCCGTCTCCACCTGCCGCTCCTGGACGGTCTCCCCCGACACCGCGAAGACTTTGGTGATCCCTACGAAGGTGTAGAGGGCGGCCTCCGGGACGAAGGGAACGGCCCTGTCGGTCCGGGCCAGGACGTGCCCCCGGGCGAAGAAGCCCGGCTTGAGGCGCCCGTCGGGGTTCTCCAGCACCGCCTCCAGGGCGAGCGTCCGGTTCTGGGGGTCCACCGACGGGCTCACGCGGGAGACCTTCCCCCGGAAGGCGCGGCCCGGGTAGGCCTCCAGGGTCACCTGGACCGGCTGCCCGACGTGGACCTCGGGGGCGAAGCGCTCCGGGACCGTCCCCTGGAGCTTCAGGGGGTCGGTCGTCACCACGACCAGCAGGGGAGTCTTCTCCCGGATCCCGTCGCCGGCCGAGACCAGGCGCTGCTTCACGGCTCCCTTCATGGGGGAGCGGATCTCGATGTCGGCGAGCCGCTTGCGGGCCAGGTCGAGGGCGGGCCGGGTCTGCTCCACTGCGGCGCTCGCGGTCTGAACCGCCTGGGCATCGCTCTCCGCCTGCGCCTCGGCCCAGCGCACGCTCGCCGAGGCCATGTCGTGCTGGGTCCGGGCGGTATCCTGCTGGCTGGCCGAGACTGCCCCCTCGGCGAACAGGTCCTCGAACCGCTTCCGGTTGAGGCGGGCCTCCTCCATGGCGGCCCCGTTGCGGGCGATCGTCGCGAGGGCGGCCTCGGCCCCCGCGCGGGCCCGCGCGAGCGCCCGCTCCGCCGCGAGGAGGTTCGCGTCGGCCTGGGCGAGCGCGAGGCGGGCCTCCCGGTCATCGAGCCTGAGCAGCAGTTGCCCCGGCTCCACGCGGTCGCCCAGATCCACCCGGACCGCCTCGACGGTGCCGGGGTGGTCGTTGGTGAGCACGACTTCCTCGAAGGGGAGGAGGGTCCCGATGACCTCGACGCTGCGGGGGACCTCGCGGGCGGCCACCGTCGCGGTGGTGATGGCGATGCGGGCCTGCTTCCCCTGGCCGGCCTTCCCCTGGGCATCGGCGCGGCCGTCGCGGGAGCAGGCCGCTCCCGCCGCGAGGGCCAGGAGGGCGAGGGCCATTGCCAGCGGCAGTGCGTGGCCCCGGGAGCGGGAGCGCGCCGAATCGGCAGCGATGGCGGACCAGCGTCGCCTCATGGGCGGAGTCCCTTCAGGAAGATCTCGACGTAGAGGGCGGTGACGCCGCCGCTGCTCGCGTGGGCGGGCCGGGGGACGCCGAATATCTCGTGGATCAGGAGGTAGTGGATCACCGTCCCGATGAAGCCCCGCGCCGCCAGGAGGGGGTCCACGGCGCGGAAGGCCCCCTCCTGGATCCGGGAGGCGATGTAGTCGGCGAGAAACTGGTGCGTGCGCTTGACGTGGGTAGCGAAGAACATCTCCGAGAGGGCGTGCCCCTCGAGGGCGCTGTAGAGCAGCAGTCGCATGAAGGCCGGGTCTTTCTCGACCCGGGAAAGGATGGTCGTGGCCACGGCGGTGAGCACCCCGGGGTCGTCCCGGGCAGTCGCCGCCTCGGAAGCAGCGGCCAGCACCTCTTCGGCCCGGGCCTCGGCGTCAATGATGGCGGAGTAGAGGGTCTCCTTGGTCGCGAAATGCTTGAAAATTGTCGCCTCGCTCACCCCCGCCTCGAGAGCGATCTCCCGGGTCGTGGTCCCCCGGAATCCCTTCTGGGAGAAAAGGGTGAGGGCCGCCTGGATGATTAACTGGCGGCGCTCCGGGGCGGTGACGCGTTCACGCATGAGGCGGCCCCTCGATTCAGAAGTAAGTCCTCACTTACTAGCACCAGGTATTTATTCTGTCAAGGACCATCGCGACGACCGGGGTTGATCCGAACTTCGCACTAAGGCTGGGGCCGCCTTGTACTGGCGCTGCTTTGTAGAGGTGGGTCTCTATGTCGGGAGGCTGGCGAGCGGCGGGCCCGGGAACCCCGGAGGCCGACCCTTGCGTGAGCCCCGGGAAGGGTGGCGCCCACGCGGCCCCGACCCCGGTGGGGCCGGGGGCCGCCCCTCCGCCGCCGTCAGCACCCGCCGCGATCCCGATCACATCCAGGGCTCGTCTGCCGAGGGTCCGTAGATGGAGGGCACCTTGCCCCCCGCCATGCGGAGATACACCGAGAACTGCCCCCGGTGATGGACCCCGTCCAGGAGCATGGTCCAGAAGACGTCCCCGCGTCGCACGTCCCTCATCTGCTTCGGGCCCACGGGGAACGGGATGGTCTTGTTGAAGGCGTCCCCGCGGAGCCCTTTCACCTTGCGGACCATTTGCTTGTGGGTGTTCTCATA
>JAHFDC010000214.1 GCA_023249205.1 Candidatus Methylomirabilota bacterium | reverse complement strand
AGGATCTTCTCGTAGGTCCGCATCGCGCTGATCCCGTCGCCGCCCTGCCGGACACCCGGTGGCCGGCAGCATCCGCCGGCCCCGATCCCGGCACCCGCCCGGCGCTCGGGCCTGCGGGCGGTTACTTCCCGTTGGCGGCCGCTCGCCATTGCGTGAGGAGCGCGCGCGCCTTCTCCGGCGTCAGGCTCTCGTGGTAGTCGTCGTTCACCTGCATCACGGGCGCGGTGCCGCAGGAGGCCAGGCACTCCACCCGCTGGAGGGTGAAGAGGCCATCGGGGGTCGTCTCGTCCTCCCCGATGCTCAGCTCCTCCTTGAGGGACCGGATGATCCCCTCCGCCCCCATGAGCGTGCAGGACAGGTTGTGGCAGACCTGGAGCCGGCGCTTCCCCACCGGTCGCAGGTTGAACCAGGTGTAGAAGGTGGCGACCTCCAGGACCTCCACCGGCTGGAGGTTGAGGCGCCGGGCCACCTCCTCCATGGCGGCGGGCGAGACGTGTCCCTGCTCCCGCTGCACCAGGTGCAGCAGGGGGAGGAGGGCCGACCGCTTCTCCGGGTAACGGGCCAGGATGGCCGCGAGCTCCCGTTCCGCCTGCTCGCTGAACGTCACCGGTCAATCTCCCCGAGGACGATGTCAATGCTCCCGATGACCGCCACCACGTCCGCCACCAGCCGCCCCTCCACCATCCGGGGGAGGGCCTGCAAGTTGAGCAGGGATGGCGGGCGGACCCGGACCCGGTAGGGCTTGTTGCTCCCGTCGCTCACCACGTAGAACCCGATCTCTCCCTTGGGGGACTCGATGGGCACGTAGGCCTCGCCCGCCGGCACCGCGAAGCCCTGCGAGTACAGGAGGAAATGGTGGATCAGGGCCTCCATGCTCCGGCGCACCATCGGCTTGGGCGGCGGGACGATCTTGGGGTTGTCAATGTTCACAGGCCCCTTCGGCAGCCGGTCCAGACACTGCCGGACGATCCCGGTGGACTGGCGCATCTCGAAGATGCGGCAGCGGTAGCGGTCGTAGACGTCCCCGTTGTGCGCCAGGGAGATGTCGAAGCGGAAGCGGTCGTAGCCGGAGTAGGGCCAGACCTTCCGGATGTCCCAGGGGACGCCCGCGGCGCGCAGCGTCGGCCCCGACACCCCCAGCGCAATCGCCTCCTCCCGCTTCAGGACCCCGATCCCCACCGTGCGCTGCTGCCTGAGCCTGTTGTGCGTCAGCAGGTCCTCGTACTCGTCCACCCGCTTGGGAAACTCGTCAATGAAGTCCCGGACGCGCCGCTCGAAGCCGTCGGGCAGATCCGCCATCAGGCCGCCCACCCGGATGTAACTCGACATCATCCGCTGGCCGCTCACCATCTCGTACAGGTCCAGGATCTTCTCCCGCTCCCGGAAGCAGTAGAGGAAGACGCTCATGGCCCCGATGTCCAGGGCGTGGGTCCCCAGCCAGACCAGGTGGCTCTTGATGCGGGTGAGTTCCGCCATCATGACCCGGATGATCCGGGCCCGCTCGGTGGCCTCGATCCCCAGCAGTTTCTCCACGCTGAGGACGAAGGCCAGGTTATTGGACATGGGGGCCAGGTAGTCCATCCGGTCGGTGACCGTGAGGGCCTGCTGGTACCGCTTGTCCTCCATGGTCTTTTCCATGCCGGTGTGCAGGTAGCCGATGTGGGGGACGCAGCGGACCACCACCTCCCCGTCCAGCTCGAGGACCAGGCGGAGGACCCCGTGGGTGGAGGGGTGCTGCGGGCCCATGTTGAGCGTCATGGTCCGCGTCTCGGTCACCGCCGGCCTTCCTCCTCCCACCACCGGGGCTCGGTAGTCACCGGGAAGTCCTTCCGCAGCGGGTGCCCCTCGAAGTCGTCCGGCATGACGAGCCGCCTCAGGTCGGGGTGGTCCCGGAACGGGATCCCCATCAGGTCGTACACCTCCCGCTCCATCCAGTTCGCCGCCTCCCACACACCGGTGACGCTCTCCACCGGCTCCCCTGCCTCCACCCGCACCTTCAGCCGCAGGCGGCTGCTGTTGCGCATGGAGGTCAGGTGGTAGACCACCTCGAACCGGGGCGAGGCCTCCGGCAGGCGCAGCCGGTCCACGCTGCACAGGTCGGAGAGGAACTCGTAGCGCAGCTCGGGGTCGTCCCGGAGGAAGCGGCAGACCTCCCGGATGGCTGCCGGGGCCACCACCACCGTCAGCTCATCCCGGACGTGCCGGACCTCCCGGATGGCGTCCGGGAACCGCTCCCGGAGCTTGACCACCACCCGGGGCTCCTCCCGGGCGCCGCCTACTCCCACTCCAGGCCCCCCTTCCGCCAGACGTAGCCAAGCCCCAGGCAGAGGACCCCCAGGAAGGCGACCATCTCCCAGAAGCCGAACCAGCCGAGCGACCGGTAGATCACCGCCCACGGGTAGAGGAAGATGATCTCGATGTCGAAAACGATGAAGAGCATGGCGACCAGGTAGAACCGCACGGCGAACCGGTCCCGGGCCGACCCGACCGGCGTGATGCCGCACTCGTAGGGGGCCAGCTTCTCGGGGGTTGGGCGGTGCGGACCGATCAGGGAGGAGAGAAGGACCGATCCCCCGGCGAAGGCGGCCGCCAGGAGGATCAGGATGCCGATGGGCAGGTACTCGATCAGCATGTGAAGGTTGGTACGATCGGCCTCCGCGAAACGGGGAGGGGCCGGGAGGCCCCTCCCCTCCCAGGGCTACCGCTTCAGCAACTCAGCCGCGAAGGGGTTCGCGAACAACAGGATGAGCGCGATCAACAGCACGTAGATGGCCAGGGACTCGATGAAGGCTAACCCGATGATGAGGGCCGTCTGAATGCGGCCAGCGGCGTTCGGCTGCCGGGCCATGCCGTCGAGGGCCGCCGCGACGGCGCGCCCCTGGGCGAAGGCGGCCATGGCCGAGGCGATGGCCATCCCGAAGCCGCCGGTCAGGACGGTCACCCAGAAGTACGTGGTGTCCTTCGCCCCGGCCGGCTCGGCCGC
>JAHFDC010000213.1 GCA_023249205.1 Candidatus Methylomirabilota bacterium | reverse complement strand
TGGAGGTGGTCGAGGGGATGCAGTTCGACCGCGGCTACGTCTCCCCCTACTTCGTCACCGACCCGGAGCGGATGGAGGTTGTCCTGGAGAACCCCCTGATCCTCATCCACGAGAAGAAGAACTCCAACATGAAGGACCTGCTCCCCATCCTGGAGCAGATCGCCAAGATGGGGAAGCCGCTCCTCATCATCGCCGAGGACGTGGAGGGCGAGGCGCTCGCCACGCTGGTGGTCAACAAGCTCCGGGGGACGCTGTCCACCTGCGCCGTGAAGGCCCCCGGCTTCGGCGACCGCCGGAAGGACATGCTGAAGGATATCGCCGTCATCACCGGCGGCGAGGTCATCTCGGAGGAGCTGGGGATCAAGCTGGAGAACATCCGGCTGGATGACCTGGGGAAGTGCAAGAAGGTGGTGGTGGACAAGGAGAACACCACCCTCATCGAGGGGGCCGGCGCCCAGAAGGAGATCGAGGGGCGCATCAAGCAGCTCCGGACCCAGATCGAGGAGACCACCTCGGATTACGACCGGGAGAAGCTGCAGGAGCGGTTGGCCAAGCTGGCCGGCGGCGTCGCCGTCATCAAGGTCGGGGCGGCCACCGAGGTGGAGATGAAGGAGCGCAAGGCCCGGGTGGAGGACGCGCTCAACGCCACCCGCGCCGCGGTGGAGGAGGGGATCGTCCCGGGCGGCGGCGTGGTGATGCTTCGGGCCGCCAAGGCGCTCGATTCCCTGAAGCTGGAGGGGGACGAGAAGACCGGCGCCGAGATCGTCCGGCGGGCGCTCGAAGAGCCGATCCGCCAGATCGCCGAGAACGCCGGCGCCGAGGGCTCCATCGTGGTCCAGAAGGTCCGCGACGCCAAGGGCGCCTACGGCTTCAACGCCGAGACGAACGCCTTCGAGGACCTGATGGAGGCGGGGATCATTGATCCCACCAAGGTCACCCGCGTGGCGTTGCAGAACGCGGCCTCAATCGCCGCGCTCCTCATCACCACCGAGTGCCTGGTGACCGACCTCCCGGAGAAGGAGAAGACGCCTCCGATGCCGCACGGTGGGGGCGGGGGCATGGGCGACATGTACTAGGCAAGGCGTGCGTCAGGGGGAAGCCGAGCGGCCATCCGCGCAACCCCCTGCGGTAATCCCCCGGAGCCCCCGGTCGCGACCGCGGCCGGGGGCTCCGACCTTTCCCGCCTCGACCAACACCCCTGTCTTGAGCGACCGGCTGCCTGCCGGCGACCCCCCAAAGCAGCGCGCCCCGGCGGAGGGCCGGGGCGCGGCAACACGCGATCCGTACACCGAACGATTCACATGCTCTTGCGGCTCGTCGCCGAGGCGTAGCCCGCCTCCAGCAGGCCGGTCAGGTCGTTGAAGTTCGTGGCCCCCTCCACCTGAACGTAGGCTCCCGACGGCTTCCCCTGCGTGACGAACCCCTCGTCCACGTAGGTCTCCGGAGTCTCCTCCTCCCGCTTCGCCACGCTGACCAGGATCATCGGATCCTCAATGAGGGACCAGGTCTCCTTCCCGTTCCTGGCGTCCAGAACGATGAGCACGTAGACGGGGTCCGCAGACTCGATGCCCCGGATCAGCAGGACCGGAAAGTCCGGGTTGCCCCAGAGGCGCCCCTGGGCGACCGGCGCAAAGCGCGTGAGGGTCTCGGCGTCGGTAAAGTCGGGGATAGCAGGAGGCACCTGCCGGGCGATTCCGCCCTGCTCCGGGAGGACCAGCTCGCTCGCAACCGCCGCAGGAAGCCCGGCGACGGCTGCGGCGAGGAGCAGCGTCAGGGCAGCGACGGTCTTCATGTCCTCTCCTTCCGGGCCCTTTCACTGGTTGGCCCGGCTCTGGCTCGGAATTCAGTGAGAGGATAAAGCAAGTTATATGCCAACTATTTGATACAACGGGGCAGGCCGGGGAGACGAACGGCAACTCGGGGAAAATTGGACCTTCCGGCGGGCAGGTCCTTCCCCCTCCCACGCCTTCACACGGGCCCTCCGTCCTGGAGCCAGGCGGAATTGGCGAGAAATTGGTAACGGGGATGGACACAGAATAGACGACAGGTGTGGGGGGGTGCGGAACGGGAGCGTTCGTGCGTCCAGAAGTCAGAAGATGGGACCTGCCCTTTCCAGGGTCCAGGTGAGAAGTCCACTCACGAGCAGCCCCGGAAGCATGTTCGCCACCCGCAAGGTGGCCACGCCCCAGATGTTGAAGGCGAGACAGGAGATCATGACCCCGCCCGCGGCTGTGACCGCCTGCACGACCGGCGGAGTCATCACCTCCCGGACGGCAGCCGCCGCTACCGTCAGGGTCCCCTGATAGAGGAGAACCGTCCCGGCCGCGAAGGCGGTCCCGACCCCGAGGCCGGCGGCGAGCGCGGTCGAGGAGATCCCGTCCAGGACCGCCTTCGTGAAGAGGAGGGTGGCGTCCCCCTGGAGCCCGTCCTGGATGGCGCCGAGGATCGTCATCGGCCCCACGCAGAAGAGCAGGCTCGCCGTGACGAAGGCCCGGGCGAACCCCCCGTCCCCGGCGCGGGCGAAGCGGCGCTCCAGACGCTGGCCGAGGCGGTCCAGGGCCCCCTGGATGTCCAGGGCCTCCCCCAGGATCGCTCCCCCGGCGAGACTGAGCAGGGCGACGATGATCTTGCGTCCGGAGTCGGCCGCCAGGCCCATCTGGAGGCCGATGAGGAGCGTGACGGCGCCCACGGCCTGCATGGCGACCTCCTGGACGCGGGGCGGGAAGCGCCGCTTCAGGAGGAGCCCCAGCGTGCTCCCCACGAGGACCGTTCCGGTGTTGACGAGGGTCCCCAGCATTCCGCCTCCGGGTGAAGCGCGAGCGGGCGCCTCCCGGCCTACCCGAAGACCCCGCCCACGCGGGCCCCGGCGACGCGATTGAGCAGGGCGAGGCTCAGAGCGGCAACGATGATGAGAATGAACGAGAGAGCGGCGGCCTCGTTCGCGGAGCCGGCGATATAGAAGGTGAAGATCCCGACTGGAATCGTCTC
>JAHFDC010000212.1 GCA_023249205.1 Candidatus Methylomirabilota bacterium | reverse complement strand
GATCGCCTCGGCGATGTGGTCCGTCATCACCGGGTCCAGCTCCGCCGTCGGCTCGTCGTAGAGCATGAGATCCGGATCGGTGGCGAGCGCCCGGGCGATGGCCACCCGCTTGCGCATCCCGCCGGAGAGCTCGGCGGGCATGAGGTGCTTCTTGTCGGCCAGGCCGACCAGCGCCAGTTTCTCCGTGACGACCCGCTCGATGGCCCCGTCGTCCGCCACCCGGTGCTCCTTCAGCCAGAGCCCCACGTTTTCCCCCACCGTGAGCGAGGAGAAGAGGGCCGAGGACTGGAAGACCATTCCGATCCGGTAGCGCTTCGGCTCCCCCGGATTCGCCAGCGGCGCCCCGTCAATCAGGATCTGCCCGCCGTCGGGCCGGAGGAGCCCCAGGAGGTGCTTCAGGAGGACCGTCTTCCCGCAGCCGCTCGCCCCGATGATGACGAACGTTTCCCCGGGCCGGACCTCCAGGGTGAGGTCCCGCAGGACCTGGACGGGGCCGAAGGCTTTCGTCAGGCCCACGATCCGGATCCCGATGCCCCCGCGGGCTGGCTCCGCCGGAAGCACCCCGGTTCCCGTGCGTGACACTTCCCCCATCCCCGCCGCCCACCTCCGGCCCTCCATTGTACCGCTAAATGAGCAGCCGGGTAATCACGTAGTCAAAAATGAAGATGCAGATGAAGGAGAGGACCACCGCCCGGGTGACCGTGCGGCCCACTTCGCGCGGGCCCCCGCGCGTCTGCAGGCCGACGTAGCAGCAGATGATGGCCACCGTCACGCCGAAGACCATCGCCTTCACGAGGCCGTCCAGGACGTCCCGGAACTCCATGAACTGGCGGAGGTTGTTGAAGAAGGTCTGGAACGAGACGTTGATGCTGGGGTTCACGGACCCCACGATGGCCCCCCCGAGCCAGCCGAGGACATCCACGTACAGGGTGAGGACCGGCAGCGTGAGGAGGCTGGCCAGCACCCTGGGCATCACCAGGTAGCGGACCGGGTCAATGTCCAGCGTCCGGAGGGCGTCAATCTCCTCGTACACGCTCATCGCCCCGATCTCGGCGGCCATGGCGGAGCCGACCCGTCCCGCCACGAGGAGCGAGGTCATGACGGGGCCCAGTTCCTTGACCATGGAGAGGCCGACCAGCCCCCCGAGGTTCTCCTCCGCCCCCAGTTTGGCCAACTGGAACCCGCTCTGGAGGGCCAGCACCCCGCCGATGAAGATGGCGGTCAGGGAGGCGATGGGGAGCGTGGCGTTCCCGATCTCGGCCATGTGGGCCAGGATCTTGTCCGCGTTCCGCGGCGCGGCCCGGCTCGCCCACGCCGCCTGCCACAGGAGCAGCAGGATCTCCCCCACCGTCTGGAGGGGGCGCATGAGGACCGCCCCGGTGCCGGCGAGCAGCCTCGGCGGCCTCACGGCGCCGCCTCCGCTGGCGCCGCCCAGGTCATCCAGGGGAGGTACAGGAGCCGGAGGCCGCGGCGGCCCGAAGCGCTCTGGAACTGGACGAGCCCCAGGAGGAGCCAGAGGTCCCGCACCGGCCCCCCGGTCCCCTCCTCGACCCGGTAGGCCACGAGCGGCGCCACCTGCCAGGCGAGCAAGCCCTCGGCCTCCTCCCGGCGGTACAAGTTCCAGAGGAAGCTCGAGACCGTGTGCCCGTCCGCCCCCCGCTCGTACCGGTAGAGGGTCCAGAGGGGGGCCAGGCTCCGGCGGAGCGACGCATCCCGGGGGAAAAATGTCTCCAGAAGGGCGAGGGTCTGGAACTTTGCCGCGTCCCCCTCCGCCTCGTAGAAGAACAGGGGCCAGACGTCGAGGCGGTGCCGGCTCCGTCCACCCTCCGGTTCCTCTTCGCGGGCGTTCTGCACCAGGTAGAACAGGATCCGATGCCGGGTGAAGCGCCAGTCCTCCCGCTCGTCCCGCTCCACCAAGTAGAGGGGCCAGAGGACGGACTCATCGCTGCGAGTCCCGCGGACCGCGGTGCCGTAGAAGGGCCAGACCCGGGTGATGTTGCGGGTCTCCCCCCGGGTGATCCGGACGATGGGCCAGGGGAGGTCCCACTCCACATACCCCTCCTGCCGGTCGGTGACCTTGCTGAAGAAGGGCCAGAGGATCGTGGTCTCGTCCCGCTGCGGCGAGCGGAGCAGGCTGTACAGGGGGAGAAAGATCCGGATCCGCCTCGGGTTCTCGGTGTCGAGGTCCAGGTCCTGGGCGAAGCCGAGCGGCCAGAGGGTGAAGGTCTTTTCGAAGCGCCCGGGCTGGACGTCGCGGCCGTAGAACGGCCAGAACTGCCAGCCGGAGCGCTCCGCGCCCGACCAGACCGCCACGAACGGGAAGGGGAGGTGGGTGGTCGTCAGGTCGTCCTTCACGGTGCGGGCGTAGAGGGGGAAGAGGACGAAGAAAATCTCATCCAGGTTGAACCGCTCCAGCAGGCGCCCACCCACGGGGAAGAAGGCGAAGTATCCGGGCCGTCCCGGGCTCTCGGCCTGCCAGAACAGAAACGGATAGAGAGAGTAGTCGGAGGCCGTGGCCCCCTCCCGCCCCGGCGACACCCTCTCGGCTCGCCGGAAGAGCGTGAAGAATCGCCACTCCACATCCTCCCGCTCCCGGCTATAGGCCCCCAAGGGGTAGAGGAGGTCGGCCTCCGTACTGTCGTTTTCGCGATCCTTCTCCTGGAGGATGAGGGGCCTGAGGCCCAGGGTGCTCCGCGGCCCCTCCTCCCGGTACACCCCCAGGGGGCCCAGGGCGCTCCACTCCACGGGGGATTCCCCGGGGCCCTCCTGGCGATCCAGGAGGGGCCAGAGGTGGGGGCCCGTGCCCCCGGCCGGCTCGGCGGCGTGGAGGAGCAGCCCGAGCGCGAAGGCGGCCCAGCGCGAAGTCCGCCTCGGGCACGCTCGCGTCCAGCCGGCGGCCCTCAGAGGGACTCCCTCCGCTCTTCTTTGGGTTCGAACCGCGTGTACGGGGCGATCGCGCGCGAATCCACCGCCGGCGGGAGCTCCCTCCGGT
>JAHFDC010000211.1 GCA_023249205.1 Candidatus Methylomirabilota bacterium | reverse complement strand
GCCGGTACACCGTCAGGTCATCCACGAAGGTCCCGTTCGGGGTGGTGAGGGCCGCGTACTGGACCTGGCCGGGCGCGAGCTGCGAAGCATCGTTGGTGATGAGGCGTTGCAGGGCGGGCAGCGCCTCCGGGCCTGCGATTTCGATCTCCCCCATGTGGCTCACGTCGAAGAGGCCCGCCGCCATCCGGACGGCCCGATGCTCCTCCAAGATGCCGGAGTACTGGACCGGCATGTCCCAGCCGCCGAAGGGGACCATCTTCGCCCCCAGGGCTCGGTGCGCCTGGTTCAGCGGGGTCCGCTTGAGGGGGCCCTCGGGCGCGCTCACGGGTGCTCCTCCTGGCGGGGGGTGCCGGCTGCTCCTCCGGCGCGGGGAGTGGGACCGGGGACTCGACGCGGGGCGCGGGGACCCAAGGCCGGCCTCGAGGTTGTCGAAAAACTCCGGTGTGCAGGAAAGGTGGGTGACTCAGGAAATGTCGGCGCTCATGTTGGAATAGTGTTTGCGCTTTGTCAAGGCCAAACTGGGTGGCGGCAGCGGAGGCGCGGGACGCCGCGGCCCGCCCGGCCCGTCGAGCCGCGGGGGCGATGGCCCCGCCCGCCGAGCCCCCCGGAGCCTTCCCGGGGGTCTGTGAATTTTTCCTTGACACTCCCTCGCGCCCCGTGATACGGAGTAGGCCCTACTCGGCATCCATCCATAAATCCTGATGGGGGCGAAGGAGGTGATGGGCCGCCGGCGCATCAGTCACCTGGGCTCCCCGCGCTGAGCCATATAGTCGTCTGATCTGGTATTCCTAGCCCGCACGAAGTTCTCTGCGTCACGCATACAGACAAGCGAACGAGGCCCCCGAGGATAGCCGCCCGCCGGCTGAGGAGGAGTCGGGTACCTGTTTCGTTGTTCCCGAAGGCCGGCGGGAGAGTTGCTCCCCACAAATGGGGTGATGCCGGATCGGCGCTGGTGATTCAATCCGATCCGCATCTGGTCTGAGGCGGGACCCTTAGGGTTCGGGAGGAGGATTCACCTTCTCCTCTCAACAGACGGGAGGGAGAGCGATGGAAGAGCGGCCTGCGAACCGAATCTTATTTCCGGTCCTGGGGATCCTGATGAACCTCTGCATGGGGAACCTCTACGCCTGGAGCGTGTTCCGGATCCCCTTGCAGAAGGAGTTCGGCTGGTCGGCCTTCGATGCAACGATACCCTTCTCGGTCTCCATCGGGGCCTTCGCGGTAGGCATGGTGCTGGCTGGCCGATGGCAGGATAAGGCCGGGCCAAAACCCGTGGCGATTACGGGGGGCCTTCTCTTCGGGGCCGGCTGGGCCTTGTCAGCGCTCATGGGATCTACCCTGTTGGGTCTGAACATCGCCTTCGGGGTGCTCGGCGGCGTGGGCATTGGCTTTGCCTATGTCACTCCGATCGCCACGACGGTGAAGTGGTGGCCAGACAAGCGCGGGCTCATGACCGGTCTGGTGGTGATGGGCTTCGGCGCGGGGGCGTTCATCGGTGGTATCGGTGGACCGCTTCTGGTCGCGAGCACTGGACCGCTCAACACCCTGGGGATTCTCGGGATCGTCTTCGGGATTGTGGTGGCAGGCTGTGGGAGCCTGCTACGGAATCCACCGGCCGGGTACAGGCCAGCAGGCTGGACGCCCCCGGCCCCGGCTCCCGGTGCGAAGGCGGTCAAGTACGACTACACGGGCGGGGAGATGGTGGGCACCGGTGCGTTCTGGATGCTGTGGGTCGCCTATCTCATCTCGGCCGGCGTCGGATTGGTCGTCATCTCCCAGGCGTCTCCAATCGGACAAGAGATGGCGAAGCTGACCCCAGTTGTCGCGGGGGGAGCCCTGACGTTCCTGGCGCTCTTCAACGGCGCGGGACGGCCGGGATTCGGGTGGATCTCTGACACGATCGGCCGGAAGAATGCCTGGATGCTGGTCTTCGCCTTCCACCTGATCTCCCTGTTCCTGATCCTTCCGAACGCGTCGTCCTTTGGCATCTACGTCGCGGGCCTCGGGTTCGTGGGCTTTGCCTTCGGGGGCACCCTGGCCCTGATGCCGGCCTTCACGGCCGACTACTTCGGGACCAAGAACCTGGGGGTCAACTACGGCTGGCTCTTCAGCGCCTACGGGGTAGCCGGCGTTGTCCAGCCCCTGTACGCCGCTCGGCTCCGGGGTCTTGTTGACTCCTGGGCGACCATCTTCTACTACCTGGCTGGGGCGTGCATTCTTGGGTTGATCTGCGCCGCCCTCGTCAGGGCGCCGGCGCCAAAGGAGGCCGTGGCAAAGGCGTAGGCTACGCCCCTGGGAAATTGGCGACGGGGTCATTCCAATAAGAGGCTTACCCTGAGGTGAGCCTCTTATTGTTTTTCGTCTCCGAGGTTCCCCTGGACCAACACGTCCCCGGCTTTCCTCGGAGGGCCCCTTTCGGGTGGACCCCCGATTCCTCCCGTGTACACGGCGCTGCTCCTGGGGCGCCGCCTTGACCTCACCCGTGGACCTCGGAACGCGTGAGACATGATGGCGTTGATCTGGCTGGTGCCGGGGTTTCCTCTCCTGGGGGTCATTATCAATGGCCTCTTCGGGCGGACGTATATCCGGGATCGGGCCTACTGGGTGGCAGTCCCCGCGGCGGGCCTTTCCTGCGTGGTGGCCCTCCTCATCTCCTTCCAGGTCTTCGCGGGCCGGACCCTCAATCTGGACCTCTACCCCTGGGTTGCTGCCGGGGATTTTCAGGTCTCTGTCGGGTTCCTCGTGGACCCCCTCTCCACGGTGATGATGCTGACGGTCACCGTGGTCGGCTTCCTCGTCCACGTCTATTCCATCAGATACATGCATGGGGATCCCGGCTACCCCCGCTACTTCACCTACCTCAACCTGTTCATGTTCGCCATGCTCGTGCTGGTCCTGGCCAACAACTACCTGCTCCTGTTCTTAGGCTGGGAGGGGGTGGGGCTCTGTTCCTATCTTCTCATCGGCTTCTGGTACGAGAGGAAGAGCGCCAGCGA
>JAHFDC010000210.1 GCA_023249205.1 Candidatus Methylomirabilota bacterium | reverse complement strand
TGGCGGACCTGGAGGCCGGGCGGATCCGGGTCCCCTCGCCCGCAGTCCTGGGGGAGGACCCGCTCCGCTGCCTGCGCGCGGTCCGGCTGGCCGCCCTCCTTGGCTTCAGGGTGGAGGAGGGGACGGCGGCCGCGATCCGCCGCGCCGCGGGCGGACTCAGGACCGTCTCGGCCGAGCGGATCCGGGACGAGGTGTTCAAAATTCTGGACGCCCCCCGCCCGCAGGCCCACCTCGCGGCGCTGGATGACCTCGGGGTGCTGCCGATCATCCTCCCCCCCCTGGCTGTCCTGAAGGGGGTCTCCCAGGGGCCCCCGCACCGTCTGGATGTCTGGGAGCACACCCTGGAAGTGGTCGGGGGGATCCCCTGGGTCCTGGGGCGCTTGCCTTCCCTCGTGCCGGAGGCCGGCCTCGAAACGCTGGAACGGATGGCCGCCCGCGTCGAGGGGGACATCAGCCGCAAGAGCCTCCTCGTCTTCGCGGCGCTCCTGCACGACGTGGGCAAGCCGGCCGCGCGCACCGAAGAGGCCGGACGGGTCCGGTTCCTGGGACACGCATCCCGCGGGGCCGCGGACGCGGCCGGCATCTGCGAGGCGCTCCGGCTCGGCCGGCAGGCGACAGCCCTCGTGACCTCGGTCGTCGCCCACCATCTGCGACCGATCTTCCTGGCGGCCGAGCCGAGCGTCACGCCCCGGGCGCGCTACCGCCTCCTGCGGGACCTGGGAGAGGTGACGGAGGAGGTCCTCCTGCACAGCCTCGCCGATGTCCGGGCGACGGCCGGGGAGGACGCCGCCTTCCAGCGCCAGGTGACCTTTGTCCGGGAGACCTTTGCGTTCCGGCGAGACCGGGTCCGCCCGGCGCAGTCCGCTCCGCTCCTCCGGGGCGAGCAGGTGATGGCCGCACTGGGGATCCCGCCTGGCCCGCTCGTGGGCCTCTGTCTCGATTTGGTGGCAGAGTGGCAGGCGGCGGGGGAGGTCGGGAGCCCTGCGGAAGCCGTGGAGCGCCTGCGGGCAGAATGGCCGACCCTGAAACACGCGCGAAAACCCTCCTGAGGTCTTGCCCGCCTCTCCCGCGGGTGGTATAAGGCGGCGAGCAGGGTGACAGGCGAGGGGAGAGGCGCGGTGGACGAGCGCACCCGGCGGGCCGGGCTGCGGCACATGGTCCTGGGGTTCGTGCTCCTGGTGCTCTCCCTCTTCACCGTCGCCCTCTGCAGCCTGCCCCGCGAGGCGCGGGGAGGCGGGAGGCCAGGTGCGGGGTCGCATTAGGGGGAGGCGCTACTACCGCCTCCCCGATGAGCTCCTCGAGCACTACGGCAACCTGTTCGTGGCTCTCGGTATCGCAGCGGCCGCCGGCATCAACTTCGACCAGTTCCTGGCGGCTCCGGACTATCACCTCTCGCGCGTGGCCCCCCCGACCCCTTCCCCCCGCCGCTGGTGGGCCGTCCGTCTGCGGCGCCTCCTCCTCCCGCTCCTCGCGCTCTGCCTCACCGCCTGCACCGGCGCGCCGGCCGGTCCCGAGGGGATTGCCCGAGCCTTCGTGGACCGCTACTACGCGGCTGCGGACCCCGGGGAGGCAGCCCGGTACGCCTCCGGCCTGGCCCGGCGCAAACTGGAGGAGGAGCAGCGGCTGGCGGCGGAGACGGTGGCCGATCCTCGGGCGCGCGAGCGGCAGGTGGATACGACGCTGGAGGGGCGGCAGGAGGCGGGGGAGGACCGAGTCTTCTTTGCCTTCCTGGTGACGGTGCAGGTCGGCCCGCTCAGCCTGCGCAAGCGGGTCGTCGTCGCCACCGGGAGGGAGGGGGACGTCTGGAGCGTCACCAACTACCGGGAGACCGACCTGTGATGGGTGCGCCGCGTCGGCGGATGATGCCGCGGAGTGCTCCCCCCGGGGATTCCCGCAGTGGAGGTGGGGGCCGGGCGAGGCCCCTTGCGGGCCTTCCGCCACTGTGCTAGATAGAAACCACGCGCGGGTATCGTCCAATGGCAGGGCGAAGGCTTCCCAAGCCTTAGATGCGGGTTCGATTCCCGCTACCCGCTCCAGGGGCAACGCTTCGGGTCACGGCGGCGTGACCCGTTTCTTTTTTGGCGGCCCCCGCCGGCCCGAGGACGCGGAACCGCTGTGGTATACTCGAACGACCGGGCAGGGCGGGAGGCGATCCTGAGGATGGGGGAGGGACCGTGGCCCAGGGATTCATCCGGAACCGAGGGTCGGACGTGGTCCTTGGGACCTGGCGGGCCGATTCCCGCTCCCTCTCCGTGCAGACGGAGGATCCGGGCCTCCGGGCTGCGGCGGACCGGATCCTGAGCACGCCCCAGCAGATCCCGCTCAAGCCACCAAGGCACTGGCAGGAGGCGGGCCCCGAGTCGGCGGTCCGGACAGCACCGGTGGCCTACAAATATATCCCGATCCTGGTGATGGAACTGGAGGCGCTGGGCTACGAGGTGGAACAGACCGATGAGGAAGCCTGAAGGCCCGGAGGGGGACCCGGAATAGGTCCGGGCCCCGGCTCGTCTGACGGAGCGCGGCGCTGCCGGGCGCGGCCGCGAGAGGAGGGGCTTGATGATGGTGCGGCAAGCGTTCATCCTGGCACTCATCGTTCCTGTGGTCGCCGCCGGTTGCGCCACCGCACCGCCCGCCGCCCAGCAGGGTGCCGTCATCGGCGCCGGGGTGGGGGCCGCAACCGGAGCCGTGGTCGGCGCGGCCACGGGGGGAAGTCCCGGGAAGGGGGCCGCCCTAGGTGCTGTCATCGGAGGCCTGGGCGGGGCAATCGCCGGGGATGTCTACCAGCAGGGCCAGCAGCGGGCCTACGAGCAGGGCCGGCAGGAGGCGGCGCGGGCCGGGGCGCCGCAGCCCGGTGGCCCGCCGGTCACGGGGCAGGGGGCCTACGCTCCCGACCCGACCCGGGGCGAAATCAGCAACAGCACCCGTTGGGAGGTCCAGATCCACCTGGACCAGCAGGCCGGTGACCTCGGGAGCCCCACCTTCGTCCTGAACCCGCAGGAGACC
>JAHFDC010000209.1 GCA_023249205.1 Candidatus Methylomirabilota bacterium | reverse complement strand
CGGCGCGAAGTGCAGCTCGGTCCGCGGGTGGTCGGCGATGGCAGGCCGGGGGATCCGCACCTCCCGCGGGCCAATGAGGGGTACGCCCGCCAGGATCGCCCGCCGGGCGCTGGTGAAGGGGTCCACTCCTTCGACCGCCACGGCCGCGGGCGCTCCGTCCAGCGGAACGATCCGGAGGACTACCATACTGCGCGCTTCGTCCGGCCCGCGCAGGATGCCCCAGAGGACGCCCACGCCCCGGCCCACGTAGACCGCGTCCTCACCGTGCACCATCTCCCCTGCCCAGGCTAGCCCCTGCAGCGACGCGACGGCGAGGCATGCCGGCAGGAGCCAGAGCGCTGCTCGCCGCCCCACGACGACGCGCTTGACCCTCACGAGGCTTCTCCAGGGAGAATGCGCGTCCCGTCCAGCGTCAGCCGGATGCCCACCCGCTCCCCGGGGGCCAGGACCCCCCGCTGGATCGGGCTGTAGGCGATCACGTGGAGGGTGAGTTCCCCCCACCGGACCAGGTACTCCACCTTCTCTCCCAGGAACACGCGGGAAACCACTTCGCCGTCGTCCCGGCCCCCCTCGGCGCGGACCAATTCGATCGTCTCCGGGCGGACGGCCAAACGAACCGCCTGCCCAGCCGTAGCAGGCCCGCTGTCGCGCGGGAGGCGAAGAGGCCGCCCGTTGCACTCTACCTCGACGCCGGAGGCGTCGGTCCCCCGGACCCGCGCCGGCAGCAAGTTGGTCCGCCCGATGAACTGGGCCACGAAGGCGTTGGCCGGGCGGGCGTAGAGGTCTTCGGCCGTGCCAACCTGGACGATCCGCCCCCCCTCCATCACGGCAATCCGGTCGGCAAGGGCCATGGCTTCCTCCTGGTCGTGGGTGACGTACACGGTGGTGATGTGCAGTGTTTCCTGAAGCCGCCGGATCTCTGCCCGCATGTGCACCCGGAGCTTGGCGTCCAGGTTGGAGAGCGGCTCGTCCAGGAGCAGGACCTGCGGCCGGATGACGATGGCCCGGGCCAGCGCTACCCGCTGCTGCTCGCCGCCGGAGAGCTGGTTAGAGAACTGCCGCTCGTAGCCAGCCAGGCCCACTAACGCCATGACCTCGCGGACTGCCCGGGTGATCTCCGCCTCAGACTCTTTCCGCACCCGCAGGCCGTAAGCGACGTTCTCGAAGATCGGTAAGTGGGGGAACAGGGCGTAGTTCTGGAAGACGAAGCCGATGTTGCGCTGATTGGCCATTAGGGCGGTGACGTCTTGTTCGCCGAAGAAGACGCGGCCGGCCGACGGCTGCTCAAAGCCGGCGATCATCCGGAGGGCGGTGGTCTTGCCGCAGCCGGAGGGGCCCAGCAGGGTCACGAACTCCCCCGGGGCGACCGTCAGGCTGACCTCTCGGACGGCCCAGACCTCCCCCTTGGTCTGGTGTCGGAAGACCTTGCTGATCCCCTCCAGGCGGATGCCCCTTGCGATGCTCTCCATCGGGACCCTCACCCGCCCAGGATACTAGGCAGCTCGCCGGCCCCGGCGTGGCGGAACCGGCGCAGCGCCAGGCCGATCGCGGCAATGACCACGAAGACGATGACGACCACCAGGACGGAGAAGGCGGCAGCCGCACCCAGCGACAGCTCGGTCATGTTCTCCAGAATCCGGACCGTGATCAGGGTCCAGTTGATGGAGATCAGGAAGATGGTGGCGCTGATCGCGGTCATGGAGCGGATGAACACCACCCCCAGCCCGGCGAAGAATGCCGGCAGGATCAGCGGCAGGGTGATCCGGCGAAAGGTGGTCCCGCTCCCGGCCCCCAGGCCCTGGGAGGCCTCCTCGATGCTGGGGTCGATCTGCTGGAGGAGGGCCACGGTGGTCCGGATCCCGGTCGGGCTGTAGCGGAACACGTAGCAGGCGATGATAATCAGCGCCGTCCCGGTCAGGACGATCGGCGGATCGTTGTAGGCCAAGAGGTAAGCGATCCCCACGATCGTCCCCGGCAGCGAGTAGTTGATCATGGAGACCACCTCCATGGCCTGCCGCCCGGGGAAGACCTTCCGGCTGATCAGGTAGCCGACCACGATCCCGTACAGCCCGCCCAGCGGCATGCCCACGCCGGCGATGATCAGGGTGTCCCGGATCACCTTCCACCCGCTGGTGAATATGTTCTGGTAGTGGGCGACCGTCCAGCTCTCATCCGCCCCGAACGCCTTCACCACCGAGGCGTAGAAGAGGAGCAGATAGAAATACAGGATGGCGGCCGAGACGGCCAGGCAGAGGGCCAGCATCGGCCACCGGGCCCAGGGGGCCAGGATTTTGATGGCGGTCCGGGCCCCCGCCTTGCCGGTGACGGTGACGTACGACCGGCGGGCCACCCAGAAGCGCTGCAGGAGATACACAGCGAAGGCGGGGACCAGCAGGACAAAGGAAAGAACTGCGCCCCCCTGGAGGTCAAAGAGCCCGGTGATCTGGAGGTACGCCTGAGTAGGGAGGACCGGGAAGCTATTCCCGGCCAGGATCAGGGGAGTGGCGAAGTCGGCGAGCGAGGCGGCGAAGAGCAGCAGGAAGGCGTTGGCCAGGCCCGGTACCGCGAGCGGGAGGGTCACCGTTCGGAGGACGCGCCAGCGGGAGCTTCCCAGGCTGAAGGCCATGTCCTCCACGTTCGGATCAATCCCGGCAAGGATGGCCTTCAGGGTCAGGTATGCGATCGGGAAAAAGGTGATCGTCTCGGCGAACAGCGTGCTGTGGAGGCCGTACACGGTGGCGTCCTTGATCCCCAGCAGATGGTAGGTGATCAGGCCGCGCGGGCCGAAGGAGAAGATCATGGCAATAGCGGTCGTGAAGGGTGGGGAGATCAGGGGGAGGATGACGGCCGCGTCCAGGACACTGGTCCAGGGGCGGGGCAGGTTGGCGCGGACAGCAGTGAAGGCAAACAGGAGGCCGAGGAACGTGCCGCAGACCCCGACCAGGCTCCCCAGAAGGAGGCTGTTCCAGAAGGCCTGCCGCTGCGACGGGTCTCCGAGAATTACCAGGAG
>JAHFDC010000208.1 GCA_023249205.1 Candidatus Methylomirabilota bacterium | reverse complement strand
ACGCCCCCCGAAGAGGCGGAGGGCCTCCTGCACCAGCGGGTGACTCGCCGGGTCCGCCGGCGAGCCCCGATGGGCGCCCTCGGGCTCGGTCAGTCGACCGGGCGCTGAGACGCGCGGCGACGCAGACAGGAACCGGTACTCGACCGCAAGCCGGCGGCCGAAGGCCCCCTCGACGGCGCCGCTCACCAGCTGGCGATTCTCTGGATCCTCCAGGGTCATCCGGGAGAAGGTGTTTCCGTCGGGGAAGACCAGGACAAGAGCCCCCTCCTCCAGGCGGACCTCCCGGACCTCCTCGAGGAGGGTGGCCAGCCGCTTCTGCCGCGCGAGCCGGAGCTTGACCTCCGCCCAGGCGGCGCCCGGATCGGCGGCGGCGCCGGGAGGGGTCGCCGGAAGGTCGCGGGCGGCAGTCGCCCCCCGCTCCGCCGGCTCCCCCGCGGGCGCCAGGGCCTGCCCGACCGGCCCCGGCCGGGACGGCTTCGGGGGGGGTGGGACGAGGCTCGGGGCCGCCGGGGGAACCGGGGGCGGAGTGGGAGGGGGGGAGGTCTGCGGCCAGGGAATAAGGCGGCTCGGGCGCGGCGGCGCAGGAGATGCCTCCTGGAAGAGGGTGGGCTGAGCGGCCGGGGCAGGTGCCGCCACTCCCCCGACCCCCAGGCGGGCCTCGAGGTCCGCGAGCCGCCGGATGAGGTCATCCAGGGCCGGTGCCGCGGCGGTCTCCGCCATCCGGACCAGTGCCACCTCGAGCGCATACCGGGGATACCCGCTCCGACGCATTTCCGCCTCCGCCTGGCCGAGGAGGTGCAGGAGCACCTCCAAGCGGGGGACAGTGAAGGCCTCCGCCTGCTGCAGGGTCCGCTCGAAGTCGGCGGGAGCCAGGCCCAGGAGCTGCCGGGCTCTCCCCGTCAGCTTCACCACCAGGAGGTTGCGGAGGTGCCCGAGCAGTTCGCCCGCGAAGAGGCGCAGGTCGCTCCCGCGGCGACCCATCTCCTCCACCAGCTCCAGGAGCCGCCCGGCCGCCCCTTCCGCAATGGCCCCCGCGGCGGCGAAGAGCGCGTCCGAGGCCACCAGCCCCAGGAGCGTCGCCACCGCCTGCCCGCCGATCTCGGTGCCACAGTAGGCGATCACCTGGTCCAGGAGGCTCTGGGCATCCCGCAGGCTCCCGTCCCCGGCCCGGGCGAGCAATGCGAGGGCGTCCTCGTCGAGACGGACCCCCTCCGCCCGGGCGATCTCGGCCAGGCGCTCTCGGATCTGGTCGGGACCGATCTTCCGGAAGTCGTGGCGCTGGCACCGGGAATGAATGGTGGCCGGGACCTTATGGGCCTCGGTGGTGGCCAGGATGAAGAGGACGTTCGGCGGGGGCTCCTCCAGCGTCTTTAACAGAGCGTTGAAGGCGCCGGCGGAGAGCATGTGGACCTCGTCCACGATGTAGACCTTGGACTTGCCCCGGATCGGGTGGTAGGCCAGTTGTTCCTGAAGAGACCGGACGTGGTCCACGCCCGTGTGGGTGGCGGCGTCAATCTCGATGCAGTCCACCGAGGTGCCGAGGGCGATCTCCTGGCAGGCTGCGCACGCGTTGCACGGATCGGGCCCCGGGGTTTTCTCGCAGTTGAGGGCCTTGGCCACGAGGCGGGCGGTGGTGGTCTTCCCCACGCCGCGGGGGCCGGCGAAGAGGAGGGCGTGCGCCAGGCGCCTGCTGCTCAGGGCGTTGCGGAGCGTCCGAGTGACCGGCTCCTGCCCCACGACCTCACCAAAGGTCTGGGGACGCCAGCGCCGGGCGAGAACCTGGTAGGACATCGGTGTGAGAGAGAAGAGCTGGCCGTGCACCTGCCGTCGATCGGGTCACGCGGGCGGCGCGGCGGGTCGGTAGCTCCGGCCGAGTGTCCCCGCGGCACCGGCGGGGGGCCACGTACCGTTGCTCCCTTCCGGACCTGGCGGGGTTTGTGGGCCCGCCCTGCGCGGGACCCGGCCCTCAACACCCCGACCCGCCTGCTCGGACCGCGGGACGCGCGACCTCGGGCAGGAATTCGACCCCGCTATAGCGGATTGCGGGTACAGGGCACCGCTACCTCCCCGTCTAGCACGGCCAACCGGATCGGCTCAAACCGGCTTTTCCTGCCCGGCCTGCAGCCGGTAGTACGTAATCAAGTCGGTGGCCACCGGCCTGGCCCCGAGTTGCCGGAGCATCGTCGTGACCTGACCCCGGTGGTACGTCGAGTGGTTCACCACGTGCTGCATCATCTGCCAGAGGGGAGTGGCGTAGGCGTTGCCCCGGGTATCGCGATGCCGGATGACGCGCAGGACCGCCTCCTCGGTGAGAGCCGCCAGGAAGCGCTGATACTCGCTCTCCAATTGGTCCCAGCGCCGCCGGACCTCAGCGAAGGAAGCGAAGGTGTCGGGCGAGACCAGCGACGTGGGCGACTCCCCGTGCCAGCGCTTGAGCCACAACTCCTCAGCGCCGAGGATATGAACGACCGTCCCGTGCACCGAGCCGAAACTATTCCCGAGGTCCTTCCGGTAGGCCCCCTCGGGGAGCGCCCCTACGGCATCCAGCATCCGCCCCCGGGCCCAGGAATTGAAGGCGAACAGCGTCCTGAGATCTGCCAGGGACAGCGCCATGAATCGCTCCTGCTTCCGGCCGAGGCGTGCGTGATGGCGGAGAGGCCGGGATTCGAACCCGGGATGGAGTTACCCCCATACACGCTCTCCAGGCGTGCTCCTTCGGCCGCTCGGACACCTCTCCGCGGACGCCTGTCGGGATCGCGAGCCGTCCACCGGCGCCGGGCCGGCGGCGGCCCGGTGGCGGAGGGGGAGGGATTTGAACCCCCGAGGGAGGTTAGAGCCCCCCTAATCGATTTCGAGTCGATCGCCTTCAACCACTCGGCCACCCCTCCGGGTCTCATTCTACCCGGCGGCGGCCCGGCGCGCCTGAAAAAAATCGCGGAGGAGCGCGCCGCACTCCTCCCCCCGGAGCCCCGCTGTCACCACCACCCGATGGGTGAGACCCGGCACTTCCAGGAGCCGAAGGCG
>JAHFDC010000207.1:2369-3043 GCA_023249205.1 Candidatus Methylomirabilota bacterium | reverse complement strand
GCTGCCCCAGGAGGTCCTGGACGCGCTGGATCGGGCCATTGCCGAGGAGGAGTCCCCGCTCGCGGTGGAGGTCCTCCAGCAGCTCAAGGCCAACGCGGCGTTAGCCCGGCAGACCGGGCTCCCCCTCTGCGCAGACACCGGGATGGCGGTTGTCTTCGCAGAGCTGGGCCAGGATTGCCACGTGGTGGGGGGGGACTTCAACCAGGCCATCCACGAGGGGGTCCGCCGGGGCTACCGGGAGGGCTTCCTCCGCCCCTCGATCGTCGAGGGCCCGCTGCGCCGGGTCAATACGGGCGATAACACCCCCGCCGTGATTCACCTCGACTTGGTGCCGGGGGACAACCTCAAGCTGACCGTCATCACCAAGGGGTTCGGCTGCGAAAATATGAGCGCGCTCCGGATGCTCACGCCGGCCGACGGGATCGCCGGGATCCGGCGCGTCGTGGTAGAGACGGTGGAGCAGGCCGGGGGAAACCCGTGCCCGCCCCTGGTGGTGGGGGTCGGGGTGGGCGGCACCTTCGATCACTGCGCCTATCTCGCGAAGCGAGCGGTCTTCCGGCCGCTCGGGTCCGCCCATCCGGACGGCCGCACCGCGGCGCTTGAGCGGGAACTGCTCCAGGCGATCAACGCGCTGGGCATCGGGCCCCAGGCCGTGGGGGGGCGCATCACCGCTC
>JAHFDC010000207.1:0-2359 GCA_023249205.1 Candidatus Methylomirabilota bacterium | reverse complement strand
GTCCACATCGAGACGCACCCGGCGCACATCGCCTCCCTGCCGGTGGCCGTGAACCTCCAGTGCCACTCCCACCGGTACCAGGATTTGGTCCTGTAGCGCCCTGGCGTCGCTGGAGAAAGGAGGGAGATGCGCATGCCGCCGCCCTGAGTGTCGCTCGTCTGCCCGTAGTCCTAATACATGGTGGGGGTTGTTCAAACTCGCGGGAGAAGTGAGGGAGGGTCGAGATGATGACGCTGATGCGGAGGGCGCTCGCTGGGACCCTGCCGGTCCTGCTCGCCCTCACGGTGGCAGGGTGTGGTCCGGACATGAAGGCCGAGAACGACGCCCTGAAGAAGCAAGTGGGCGACATGCAGAAGCAGAACGGCGACCTCAAGGGGCAGGTGGATGCCCTTGCGAAGGAGAACGACAGCCTGAAGAAGCAGGTGGCCGAAATGCAGGCCAAGATGAAACCTGGCGCCCCGGCCAAGCCGGCCGCACCCGGTAAGCCCGCGGCCAAGCCTGCGCCCAAGAAGTAGCGCGAGGGCGGGGCGGCGGGATCCCCGCCGCCCCGCCGCCCTACGGTGCGTCGCCTGACGCCGCCGCTCACGGACGCGGACGTGGCCGGTCTGCGGGCCGGGGAGCGGATTTTGCTCTGTGGCCCCTTGCTGGCGGCCCGGGACGCCGCGCACCAACGCTTCGCCGATGCCCTGGCCCGGGGCGAGCCGCTTCCGGTCGAGGTCGCGGGCCAGGTGCTCTACTACGTCGGCCCCACCCCCGCCCGCCCGGGCGAGGTCATCGGGTCGGCCGGCCCCACCACCGCTTCCCGGATGGATCGGTTCACCCCCGCCCTCCTGGCCCTGGGGCTGAAGGGGACTATCGGGAAGGGGGGCCGTTCTGCGGAGGTGGTGGAGGCGATGCGCCGCCACCGGGCGGTGTACTTCGGCGCCGTGGGGGGGGCGGGGGCTCTCCTGTCCCTGCACATCCGCGCCGCGGAGGTTCTGGCCTACGCGGATCTGGGTCCGGAGGCGGTCTGGCGCCTTCTGGTCGAAGACTTCCCCGTGATCGTGGTGAATGACGTCGAGGGCAGGGACCTCTTCCAGGAAGGGAGGGCCCGATACCGCCGGCTCCCGGATTGACCGCTCCCGGGAGGTGGGCGGCCACTGGTGCGGGAGGGTGAGGGGCGATGATCGAGCACGACGTCCTGGTCGTCGGAGGAGGCGGCGCGGGACTCCGGGCGGCGATCGCGGCCGCGGAGGAGTCGGGACGGCTCTCGATCGCGGTCCTCTCGAAGGTCTATCCCATGCGCAGCCACACGGTCTCCGCCGAAGGCGGGACCGCGGCGGTCATGCGGGAGAATGATCACCTCGACCTCCACGCCAAGGACACGATCTTCGGGGGCGATTTCCTGTCCGACCAGGACGCTGTCGAAGTCTTCGTGAACGAGGCCCCCGGGGAACTGATCCAGCTCGAGCACTGGGGCTGCCCGTGGAGCCGGGACCCCGATGGCCGCGTGAGCCTGCGCCCCTTCGGGGGCATGACCGTGAACCGGACGCTCTTCGCCGCCGATAAGACCGGCTTCCACATGCTCCACGCGCTTTTCCAGACCTCCCTGAAGTACGACAAGATCGTCCGCTACGATGAGTGGTTCGTGACGTCGCTCCTGGTGGAGGACGGCAGGGCCTGCGGGGTGGCGGCCCTCAACCTCCACGACGGCCAGGTCCGCCCCATCGCGGCCAAGGCGGTCATCATTTGCACGGGGGGCGGCGGGCGCGTCTATCCCTTTACGACCAACGCGGCGATCAAGACCGGGGACGGCATGGCGCTGGCCTACCGCGCCGGGGTTCCCCTGAAGGACATGGAGTTCGTCCAGTACCATCCGACGGGGCTGCCCGGCACCGGGATCCTCATCACCGAGGCCTCCCGGAGCGAGGGGGGGTACCTGAAGAACAAGGACGGGTACCGGTATCTTCAGGAGTATGGCCTCGGCCCCGCGACGGACCAGCCGGTGCACCGGAAGATGGAACTGGGCCCGCGCGATATCCTCTCGCGCTGTCACATCCAGGAGCATCTCAAGGGGCGGACGTTCGACGGCCCCTACGGCCACTACGTCCACCTGGACCTCCGCCACCTGGGAGAGAAGCTCATTGACAAGAAACTCCCCTTCGTGCGGGAACTGGCGCGGAACTACGTGGGTATTGACCCGGTCCACGAGCCGATCCCCGTCCGCCCGGTCGTCCACTACATGATGGGGGGAATCTCCACCGACCTGGACGCCAGGACCTCGCTCGAGGGCCTCTACGCCGCCGGGGAGGCGGCCTGCGTCTCCATCAACGGCGCCAACCGGCTGGGCTCCAACTCGCTGACCGAGTTGCTCGTCTTC
>JAHFDC010000206.1 GCA_023249205.1 Candidatus Methylomirabilota bacterium | reverse complement strand
CGGGTCCATCGCCACGACGGCGCCGTTCTTGCCCGCGAAGGCCCGCTCGGCCGCATCCTGGAGGCGCCGGTCAATCGTGAGGACCAGGTTGAAGCCCGACTGGGGCTCCATCCGCTCCACCAGGCGCGTCACGCGCCCGAGTGCGTCCACCTCGATCTGCTCGCCCCCGTCAATGCCCCGGATGAAGGCGTCGAAGCGCCGCTCCACGCCGGCCTGGCCGAACGGCTCGCCGGGGGCGAAGTCCCGGAACTCCTCGCGGGCCAGCTGGGCCTGGTTCACCTCGCTCACGTAGCCGAGCAGGTGCGCCGCCAGGCTCCCCGACGGGTAGGCCCGGACCGGATGCACCCGCAGGCTCACCCCCGGGAACTCCATCTTCCGCTCTTCGAGCGCCACCATGGTCGCCTCGGGCACCCCCGCTTTCAGCAACAGCGGCGTGAACGGCCGGCGCCGCCCGGCGGCCAGTTTCTCGGCCACCTGCTCCGCCGGCATCCCGACCAGGTCGGCCAGCCGCCCGGCCGTCCCCGCCGGATCGGTCACGTCCTCGGGCACGAGGTACACGTCGAAGGAGGGGCGGTTGTCCACCAGGATCTGCGCGTAGCGGTCGAAGAGGATCCCGCGCGGTGCCTCCACCACGCGGAGGCGCAGGCGGTTGTTCCGGGCCATGGCCAGGTACCGGTCCCCCTCCAGCACCTGCAGGTGCCACAGGCGGAGCAACAGGACCACCACGGCAGCGGTGGCCACGAGCATGAGCCGGCCCATCCGGCGCTGGATGACCGGGGCCGGATGCAGGGTGTGCCATCGGCTCACAGCCTGACCTCCAGCCGGGCCTTGAGGTGGCGGGCGCCGAGGAGAGCCGCGCCGAGGAGGGCCGTGTAGAGGGCCGTGGGGAAAACCACGGTGAGGAAGGCTCCCACGGGAGGGCCGAGGCGGAAGAAGTGGAGGACCAGGTGGCTGAGGGCCCCGACGGCGAGGCCGCTGAACGCCAGGAGGACAAGCCGGGGGAGGGGGCGACTCGCGTCTATCTCCTCCGCCGCCCGGGAGAGGGCGAAGCCGACGGCGCTGAGCGCGAAGGCGTGCAGCCCGAACGGGGCCCCCGAGAAGGCATCCTGGTACAGGCCCAGGAGGAACCCCATGGCCGTGGCCTCCTCCGGGCGGACCCGGAGGGAGAGGAAAAAGAGGAACAGCAGGTACAGATCCGGGCGGATCCCGGCGACCGCCAGGTTCGAGGCGACGGTCGTCTGCAGGAGCGTCACCAGGAGCAGACCCAGGAGAAAGCGGCTCATCGGCCCCCCCCGCCGGGAGCACCCGGCGGCCCGGAACCCCGGTCGCCCGTGATGACCAGCACCTCCTCCAGCCGGCCGAAGTCCACGCTCGGCTGAACGGACGCCTCCTGGAAGAGCGCGCCGCTCTTCCGGTGGGTGGCGGTCACGGTCCCGATCAGGATCCCCTTGGGGAACGCCCCGCCCATCCCCGAGGTGAGGACCACGTCCCCCACCCGGACCTCCGCCAACAGGGGGAGGTACTTTACGATCGCGGTCTGGCCCCGGTCCCCGGTGACCAGGCCCGTGACCCGCTGGTCCTTCAAGAGCGCCCCCACGGAGGAGACCGGGTCGGTCAGGAGTTGAACCTTGGCGCTCCCGGGCATCACCTCCACGACCCGGCCGACGAGCCCCTCCGGGGCGACGACCGGCAACCCCCGCTGGAGCCCCACCTCCGAGCCCTTATTGATCATGATCGTCTTGAACCAGTTGGTCGTGTCCTTGGCGATGACCTGGGCGGCCACCAGGTCGAAGTCGCGGGCCGCCGGCAAATCCAGCACCCGCCGCAACCGGGTGTTCTCCAGGCCGGCTTCCTCCAGGCGGCGGACCTGTTCCCGGAGGGCCGCCACCTCTTCCTCCAGCCGCAGGTGCTCGCCCCGGACGCTGCGGAGCTCCACATAATTCGCCCAAAGGCGGGAGGTGGTCCCGGTGACGGCTGCGTACAGCTTGAGGAACGGCGTGGCGGTGAGGACCAGGCCCCGCTCCAGCAGATCCACCAGGGGGCCCTCCTGCCGGACCTGGAGGGTCATGAAGAGGAACGAGACGAGGAGAGCGACGGAGAGGATGAACGTCCGACGGTACCGGAGAAAGACCCGAAGGAACATCAGGAGACCCGCCCGCTCCTAGGCCCGCCGACCCCGCGCCAGCCGGACGGGGCGGGGAAGAAGACCGCAAACGCCCCCCCGGCGGAGCGGGCCCCCCCGAGGCGCGCGCGCCGTGCCGGCCCGGTCGCGTGCGCCGGAGCGGGACGCGGAGGAGCGGTTCTCACGAATCCAGGCAGACGATCTTCAGGAGGTCCAGCTCGTCCAGGACCTTCCCCGCCCCGAGGACCACGCAGGAGAGCGGATCATCCGCCACCCGCACCTTCAGGTGGGTCTCCAGCGCGATGAGGGTGTCCAGGCCGTGCAGGAGGGAGCCCCCGCCGGCCATGACGACCCCCTTCTCCGCGATGTCGGCGGCCAGCTCGGGGGGGGTGCGCTCCAGGGCGGTCTTGACCGCATCCACGATGGCGTAGATGGGGTCGTGGAGGGACTCCCGGATGTCGCTGTCGGTGACGGTGAGCGTCTTCGGGATCCCGTCTACCAGGTCCCGTCCCTTGATCTCCATCTTCCGGGGCTCGTCGAAGGGGTAGGCGGAGCCGATCTGGATCTTGATGTTCTCGGAGGTCCGTTCCCCCACCAGCAGGTTGTACTTCCGCTTCAGGTATTGGATGATCGCCTCGTCCATCTCGTCGCCGGCGATCCGGATGGACTGGCTGTACACGATCCCCGAGAGGGAGATGACCGCGACCTCGGTCGTCCCGCCGCCGATGTCCACGATCATGTTGCCCGAGGGCTCCTGCACCGGCAGCCCGGCGCCGATGGCCGCGGCCATCGGCTCCTCGATGAGGTACACCTCGCGGGCGCCGGCCTGCTCCGCCGAGTCGCGGATGGCCCGCTTCTCCACCTGGGTGATGCAGGAGGGGACCCCGATGACGATGCGCGGGCGCACGAGGGCCCGCCGGT
>JAHFDC010000205.1 GCA_023249205.1 Candidatus Methylomirabilota bacterium | reverse complement strand
CGGCCAGGGCGCCCATCCAGAGGAGGTGCCGAAGCGCCGTCCGGTCCCGGGAGATGGGGGCCACGATCCCGAACCCCTCCGTGGCGTTGTGCAAGGTGAACCCGACGACCAGGAGAGCCCCGAGCGCCATCTCGCCCCGGACGTAGGCCGTGCCGATCGCGAGGCCCTCCCCCATGTTGTGCAGGCCGATCCCGAGGGCGATGAGGTACGCCAACGCACGGCGCCCGGCCTCGCCCTGGATGCCTTCGGCATCGGCCCCGGCTGCCCGCCCGACCGCCGCGAGACCCAGGACCCCGAGCGTGAGCCCGATCGCCGCCAGCGCCACCCCCTGGAACTGGCTCGGGATCCGCCGCGCCACCTCCAGCGCCTCCCGCATCACGTCCACCCCGAGGAACAGAAGGATGCCGGCCGTCACCGCCACCAGCACATCCCGCCACCGGCGCTCCAGGCGCCTGAGGAACGGGAGCCACAGGAGGCCCAGGTAGACCGGGATGACCCCGGCGTAGATTCCCAGGAGGGCGAACCCGCCCACCGCCCGCCAGGTGGGAACCGGAGTGGTCGTCGCGATGGGAACGCTCGCCTTGAAGACAAGGCCGACGGAGGTGATGAGCCTTACCTCCACCGGGTCCCCCGGGATCCAGGCATAGGGGATGGTGAAGGTCGCCCGCGAAAGGCGCGGGATGGCGGGTCCGGGATGCGCCGCGAACTGCCAGAGCGCCTCGTCCACCAGCACCTGGGCGACGGTCACCTCTGCGGGGCCACTGTTGCGGACCGCCACCCGGATGAGACCGGGCTCGAAGGTCACCCGCTCGAACTGGAGCTTCTGGAGGGCGTCGGGGGGAACGGGCGACGGGCCGACCAGCGCCTCCTCCTGACTGAGAAAGAGAACCACCACGGCCGCAAGGATCAGGAGGGGCACCAGAAAAAGGAGCGCAGCCGGCACCCGCTTCAGTCGGCCCGGCGCCTGCTCCTCCGCAGCGCTCCGCGCGCGATCCTGCATCAGCACCCCTCCTCAGGCGGTCACGTCGAAGAAGCCCATCCAACCGAGTTCGGCGAACTCGCTCTGGTGGGCGTGGAACATGTACCGGCCGGGGGTCCTGTAGGTGAATTCCAGGATGCACCGCTCCCCCTGGCAGAGCATGACGGTGTCCGTCACCTCGAAGTGGGTCAGGCTGGTCCCGGTCCGGTAGAGCCGGAACATGTTCGCGTGCACATGCAGGGAGTTCACCAGGTCGAACTCGGTCATGTTGACCAGATAGATCCGAACCGGCTCCCCCACCTTCAGCGGGATCGGCCGCTCAGCGTAGTAGTTGGCCACCCCGTTGACGGTGTAGAACTCGTTCTCCCCGTTCAGGTCGGTGTCGAAGCCGTTCATGACCATGACGAACTCGGTCGCCTTGGGCCGGGGCGTCGCCGGGTCCACGATGAAGGCGCCGTAGAGACCCTTGTGGACGTGCTTCTTCAGGGGCATGGTGTGGCAGTGGTACAGGAACAGGCCAAAGGGGTCCGCCGGGAACTCGTAGGTGAACTGCCCCCCCGGCGGAACCTGCTCGAAGACGCCGTCCATGTTGGCCGGATGGATGCCGTGGAAGTGGATGGTGTGCGGGTGGCTCCCTTCGTTCAGGAAGTGGACCTTGAGCAGGTCCCCCACCGTGCAGCGGAGAGTCGGGCCCGGGACCGTTCCGTTGTAGGTCCAGGCAGCAAACCGGACCCCCGGGGCCACCTCCACCTCTGCGTCCACCGCCACGATCCGGTACTCTCGCTGGACATTGCCGTTCGGCAGCCGGGTCACGGTCCCGGAGTCGAAGGTGGTCAGGAACTTCATCGGGTCCATGCCCTTGCCGGAGGGCCACGGCATCGCTACCCGCCCGGCTGGCCCGGCTGCCCCGTGGGCCGCATCGTGCCGGGCATCGTGCGCCCCTGCCGCCGCTTCGGCCGCAGCCGGGGCGAGGAGCGACGGCCCCTTTTCTTCCCTCCCCAACAGGCGGTACCCCAGGAGGCTCAGCGAGCCGGCGCCGGCCCCGTACAGGAATCCCCGCCGGGTGAGTGGCTCCATGATCCCCTTCCACATCCTCTTCATATTCATATTCATAGGGTGCCCCGCTCCTGTTCCGGGAAGGCGGGTCACGCCTCCGCAGGCGCCCCCGTGCCCACGTAAACGTGCCTGGCCAACTCGCGCCCCACCGCATGCTCCACCCCCCCTATGCGGACCCGCAGGGGGCCCTCGAAGGGGGCCTTTTCCAGAACCTGGACCGTGGCGCCCGGGAAGAAGCCCAGGGCGGCCAGGTACCGGAGCATTCCGGCGTCCCGGTCGCTGACCTGGCGGACGGTGGCCGACTGCCCCACCTCCACCTCCACCAACTCCCGGACGGCGATCAAGGGGATCACGCCCTCCTTCGTGGGGATGGGATGGCCGTGCGGGTCGGTCTCGGGCCAGCCGAGCGCCTCCGCGATCCGGTCCTCAAACTCCTCCGAGATGACGTGTTCCAGCCTCTCCGCCTCGTCGTGAACCATGTCCCAGGAGTATCCCAGCGCCTCTTTGAGATAGAGCTCGAGCAGCCGGTGGTGGCGGAGGACCTCCAGGGCGATCTTCTGGCCTGCCTCCGTGAGCTCCACCCCCTGATACCGTGTGTAGCGGAGGAGTTTCATGTCGGCCAGTTTCTTGACCATGCCCGTGACGGACGGCGCCGAAACCTTGAGTTTGAGAGCAATGGCAGAGGTCGTCACCTCCCCCCCCTGCCTGAGCAGGTAGATGGTCTTCAGGTAGTCCTCCATGGCATGGCTAATCGTCATATTGGAGCCTCCAAAAAAAGAACTTAGGCTCGCCTCAGACAGTACCCGGCACTCGCGACTTTGTCAAGTGGGCTGGCGGCTGTGGAACGTCCTAATTGGAAATTGTTGAACGAATTGAGATTGATGATCCCAGCAGGCTACCTATAACCTCTGGAGGGAAGGGGCTCGCCTTCGATATGGGGACAGACCACTCCCTGAGAGCCGTGGTGCTTCGCTCGCTCCTCCCAGCCGGCGAGGAGCCGCTTGAGCCGTTT
>JAHFDC010000204.1 GCA_023249205.1 Candidatus Methylomirabilota bacterium | reverse complement strand
CCCCCCTGTCACACAACGTAGCTCGTTCGTATTAGGTGCGCCCCTTCTTGATCCCGATTTCCACCCGAACCGTCTCGCCATCCACGATCCGGACCCGCCGCCCGAAGGGCTCGATGGCCGCCGTGACTCGGAAGTCGCGATCCTGCCCCTTGATGTCAATCGGCTGCGTGAAGGCGTGGCTGAGGCGCTTCAACTCCCCCTGCGGACCCACCACCCGGACCTCCTTCGGGGTGACCCGGACCTCCCCGAGGGCATGCCCCCTGGCCGGCTCCCCCCGGAACTTGGGGATGACCTCCAGCCGGCGCTCGTCCACCGCCTCCAGAAGGAGGCGCACCCGGGTGGGGGAGACGCTCAGGGCCTCCACGCCGCGCGGGACCTGGAACTGTTCCGCGCCAAAGTTCAGGATGTTCTCTCCCTCCTTGATGGCGCGGGCGAAGGTCCCCCGCATGGTGACTTCGTTGGGGGCCAGCGCCTGCACCAGGCTCCGGGGACCCCGGACCTTCAGGGCGACGAACTCGACCGGGTCGTTGACGATCATCAGGTTGCGAGGGATCTGCCCAAGATCCAGCGGGACGTTCAGGACCACCTCCGCCTTCTGCTCCCCCACCACGACGACCCAGAGGGCCACCGCGAGACCGAGGGAGAGAACCTTGATGCCTAGGTTGTCGGCCAGCCGGCCGCGGAGCACCTTGATCACGTCGCCTGCACGCCCCATCGGCTCCCCTACCGGGCCGCCTGCCGGAGCGGTTCCGGCGCCCGCCGCGCCTTGGCCGGCTCCAGGATCTCCTCCAGCCGGCGCCGCAGAGTCACCCCGTCGAACCCTCGCTCGATCTGACCCCCCCGGACCACCGAAATGATCCCCGTCTCCTCCGACACGACCAACGCTACCGCGTCCGTCTCCTCGGTGATGCCGATCGCGGCCCGGTGGCGGGTGCCCAGGTCCTTGCTGACGGCGGGGTTCAGAGTGAGGGGGAGGAAGCAGCCGGCCGAGGTCACCCGCCCCCGAGTGACAATCACCGCCCCGTCGTGCAGGGGGGAGTTGGGGAAGAACAGGGTCTCCAGGAGATGACGGGAGAGGGTCGCATCCACATCCACCCCCACGTCCACATAGTCGGCCAGTCGCGTCTCCCGCTCGATCACCACCAGGGCACCGACCTTCTTCGCAGAGAGGCTTACGGCCGTCCGGACCAGTTCGTCAATGGTGTGGGCCTCGCCGGCCCGGGCAAAGGCCCGGAGGATCGCCGAGCGCTGGCCAAAGTTCGCCAGCGCTCGCCGCAGCTCCGGCTGGAAGATGATGATAATCAACAGGAACCAGACCGCCAGCAAGTTCTGGAGGATCCAGTTCACCGTGAGGAGTCCTGCCTTGAAGGAGACCCGCGCCGCCAGATAGACCAGCGCCAGCCCCAGGAGCATTTCGAGGGCCTTGGTGCCCCGGAAGATGAGGAGGAGCTGATAGATCGCGATGGCCACGATCAGGATGTCCAGCAGGTCAATGAGCCGGAACGCGCTCAGCAGCTCCCCGGACCACTCCCACATGGGGCGCTTCCCTCCCCAGGATCGCGTCGCACATCCGGGCGACGCGGCCCATCGCCTTCACATCGTGGACACGGACCAGCGTCGCCCCGCCGGCGATGGCGAGCGCCAGGGCCGCCGCCGTCCCCTCCAGACGCTCGGTCACCGCCGTTCCCAGGACCGCCCCGATGAACGACTTCCGGGAGGGGCCCACCAGGAGGGGCCGGCCCAGCGTCCCCAGCTCCGGCAACCGGCGGAGCAGGGTGAGGTTGTGCTCCACCGCCTTCCCGAACCCGATCCCGGGGTCGAGGAGGATGGCCTCGGGGGGGATGCCGGCCGCCACCGCCACCTGCAAGCGCTCGGCCAGAAAGGCCCGGACCTCGGCCACCACGTCGCCGTAGGAGGGATGCTCCTGCATCGTCCGGGGCGTTCCCCGCATGTGCATGAGCACGAGGCCGGCCCCGGCCTCCGCCACGACTCCCGCCAAGGCCGGGTCGAAGCGGAGGGCGGAGACGTCGTTCACGATGGCCACCCCGGCGTCCAGCGCCCGGCCGGCCACCGCCGCCTTGGTCGTATCCACCGAGATCGGTACGGGGCAGCGCCCCAGGCGCTTGAGGACGGGGCCGATCCGCGCCCACTCCTCCTCGGCGCTCACCGGGGACGCCCCCGGGCGGGTGGACTCCCCCCCGATGTCAATGCAATCGGCGCCGTCCGCCGCCATCCGGAGGGCGTGCTCCGCCGCCGCGCCCGGATCCAGGAAGGCCCCGCCGTCGGAGAAGGAGTCCGGGGTGACGTTCAGGACCCCGAGCAGGTGGGTTCGGCGGTCGAGGGCGAACGTGCACCGCCGGCAGGCAAACGAGGCGGCCGCACCAGGGGCAGTCACGGGAGGCCTCCGCCGGGAACAGGGCGGGCCGAAGAGGCGCCCGGGACCACAGGCGGGCCGGAGGACCAGTGGAGGCGCCGCGGCGGGCCGACGGCCGCCGGGACGCTCAAGCCGGGGCCCCGGCGGGGGTGCCGGAGACGGCACCGGTCACGATGGCGTCAATCTCGAGGCCGTCCAGCACCTCCCGCTCCAGCAGGGCGGCGGCCAGGGCGTGGAGGACCTCCAGCCGGGACTTGAGAAGGTCCTTGGCCCGCTCGTAGCACTCCATGACCGTTCGCCGGACCTCCCGGTCAATATCGACGGCCGTCTGCTCGCTGTAGTCCTGGTGCTGGGCGATCTCCCGCCCGAGGAAGATCATCTCTTCCTTCTTCCCGAAGGTCAGGGGGCCCATCTTCTCGCTCATCCCCCACTCGCAGACCATCCGGCGGGCCAGATCGGTCGCCCGCTCGATGTCGCTGCCGGCCCCCGTCGTGATGGTTCCGATGACCAGCTCCTCCGCCACCCGTCCTCCCATGAGGATAATAATGTTGTTCAGGAGGTACTCCCGGGACCAGTTGTGCTTCTCGTCAACCGGGAGCTGCTGGGTCACGCCCAGCGCCCGGCCCCGGGGAATGATGGTTACCTTGTGGATCGGGTCCGCCCCCGGCAGGAA
>JAHFDC010000203.1 GCA_023249205.1 Candidatus Methylomirabilota bacterium | reverse complement strand
AGCCGAGCTCGACGTGAAGCGGCGGCCAGGGGCTCGCGCCCTCGTTTTCGGCGATGGCGTAGGAGAACTTGGCGGGGCTTCCCTGCGTCGCCATGTCGTGGCGTCCGGGCCAGCCGCCCCCCACATTCATCAGGATGAGCCGGATCGCCCTGCCGATGGTTGCGTTCGCTCTGAACCCGGGGCCAAAGCACCCCGCGCCGCTCTGCATCCCAATGGCCCGGGCGTACGGACCGTTTAGAAGCAGGAGTGGCGCCACGGGGTGGGTGGTGGCCTGCACCCCGTAGAGGTTGAAAGCCGGGTCCAGCATCGCCTCCACGGCCGCCACGACCACCGGGAAGCACTCGGGGAGGCACCCGGCCATGACAGAGTTGATCGCGAGCTTCTCCAGCGTCGCCTCCCCCCAGAGCGGCGGGAGCGATCCGAGGGATTCCGCCGGATCGCCGACCACGGAGAGGAGCATGGCTTCGACACGCTCGGAAGTCGGGGGGACGATCGGCAGACCATCACACCATTCGCGCTCGCAGAAGGCCTGATAGACCGCCTCGGGGGAGCCGGGGAGTTCGAGGACCTGAGACCGAAGCGTCATCGCGACACGCCCAGGAGAGCGGCCAGCTGCTCCACCGCCTGGTAGGCGCGTCGAAGCACCCCCTCCGGCTTCTCGCCCCCGAGCGGATGGTCAATGACGATCAATGGCAGGCCGCCCAACCCCAGCGCCTGAAGCTCGCTCACAGCCAGCGGCTGGAACGCCCCGGTGGCGATCAGCCCGGCGGGAGTCCCTCCCTTGGCCAGCTCCACGGCGTCGTGGAGACTCCACGACGTGCACGAGCCTCAGTCCGCGGAGCCGGCGAAGACAAGGTCACACGCCTTCGCCAGCTCCTCCAGGATCTCCGGGGCGGCAGGGGTGGAGGCGTTGGCCTTCCTCCGATGCACGATCGCCTTCACGCCAAAGCCCTCCCGGAGGAGCCCTCCCATATCCGCCACGAGCCTGTCGAAGTTCGCCTTGGTGTTATCGAGGAACCCGATCGTCTTCCCCCTGAGCTCCGACGGCAGCGCCGGCGCCGCGAGGACGCGCCGCCTCACCTCCCCCACCGGGCTCAACACTCGAATGCGATCGGAGTGCGCCATGACCACCAGAGGCCCCATTCTACGTCCGAGCCGAGGGAAACCTCAAGGGACCGCGCCGAGCCTGGACCGCCGGCTGGTCAGCGGGGCGGCGGAGTAAATCGGACTGAGCGCGTGAGCAGACGGCTGAGATTGCTCTCAAGCTCCGAAAGCATGGAGCGCTTCACGCGGATCGAGACCGCCTCCACCGGCTCGGACCCGGTGACCCGATGGATGAGCAAAGTTCCCGTGAATTCCTCGGCCCTCTCGTCCGTTGCGGCTAACCCACGTACCCCCAACAGTTCCCACTCATCGTGCTTCATGGCCTCCCGTGCTCCTCGCCGGTTTAGGGCAACCCGGCTCCCTCCCGCATAAGTTCACAGATTTTCTGGACAGAATGGTAGCTGAAAGCGTAGAGATTGCATATGACTGTCATTCGGCCGACACTGGCTGAGCCACCCCGTCTCCGGGGCTTATGGGCCCTCCCCGTGGAGAGCCCGGGCAGGCCCATCCAGGGGGTCGAGGCTCAAGATTGTCGGATCGCCCCGCTCCTGCCATACTAGGACCCGGCACGGAGACTGACCGATGCGCATCGCCTTTGGCTGCGATCACGCCGGCCACCCGCTGAAGGAGCCGATCATCGCGGCTCTCGAGCAGGACGGCCATCACGTCCTGGACCTGGGGACCTTCTCCAGCGACCCGGTTGACTACCCGGATTTCGCTCGAGCGGTCGGCAACGCGGTGCGCAACCAGTTCGTGGAGCTCGGGATCCTCGTCTGCGGCAGCGGCGTGGGGGCCGCCATCGCCGCCAACAAGCTCACGGGAGTCCGCGCGGCGCTCTGCCACGACCTCTTCACGGCACGCCAGAGCCGCGAGGACGACGACGCGAACGTGCTCTGCCTGGGGGCCAGCGTGCTGGATGCGGAAGCTGCCATCGAGATCGCCCGGGAATGGCTCGCGACCGACTTCTCGGGCGAAGAGCGGCACGTTCGCCGCCTCGCCAAGATTACCGACCTGGAACAGGGATTTCTCCCGCCGTCGACCGAGAAGATAGTTCGCCGGGAGGCCCCACCCCGGCCCGCCCCCGCACGCGAGGAGGAACCCCCGCCCCCTCGGGCCAGACCCGCGCCCCGGCCCGCTCCACCTCCAGAGGAGCCACCTCCACGACCGGCTCCCCGCGTCGCCCCGGAGCGCCCGGCTGCTCCTGCCCGCCCTTCCGCCCGGGAGCCCGTCAGTCGCGAGCCTGCCACTCGCGAGCCCCTCACGCTAGAGCCCTCACTGGCCGATGAGGTAGCCAAGGTCATCGAGGAGTTCGATCGCGAGACCGGCGTGGTCGAGGTTTCACGAGAGGCACCCCCGCGCGCGCCGGTCCGGCCAACGGCCAAGGCCCCTGCCCCTCCCCAGCCCGCTGCGGCCCCGCCGCCGCCACCTCCGCCAGCGCCCCCCACTCCGGCCGAGCAACTCGCCCGGATGACGGATAAGGCCCTGAGGACGCTTGAGGACCGAGGGTTCATCGAAAGTCTCTGGATCAAGGACGCTTCCGTCTGGACCGACGACGGCGCCCAGCAGGCTGTCATCCGCAACCGGCTCGGCTGGTTGACCTCGCCGACGCTGATGCGCCAGCATGCCGACGACCTCAAGGAGTTTACTGACGACATCCGCCGCGCACACTACACTCACGTCCTCCTCCTCGGGATGGGGGGATCCACCCTTTGCCCGGAGGTTCTCTCACTCACGTTCGGTCCGAAGATGGGGTTCCCGGACCTCGTCCTCCTCGACTCCACAGACCCGGCGGCCGTCAAAGGGGCGCTCAACCGGATCAACCTCCCGCGCACCCTCTTCGTCGTCTCGTCGAAGTCGGGCCTGACATCTGAGACGCTGGCCTTCTATGCCTTCTTCCGGGAGCAAGTCGAGCGCGGGTCGCGCGGAAAGCCCGGGCTCCAGTTCGTGGC
>JAHFDC010000044.1 GCA_023249205.1 Candidatus Methylomirabilota bacterium | reverse complement strand
TGGCGGCCGCCCTGGAGATGATCCACACCTACTCCCTGATCCACGATGATCTCCCCGCCATGGACGACGACGACTTCCGCCGGGGCCGGCCGACGAGCCACCGGGTCTTCGGCGAGGCGGTGGCGATCCTGGCGGGGGACGCCCTTCTCACCGAAGCGTTCGGGCACTTGACCGGTCCGGAGTGCGTGAGCCGCCACGACCCGAAACGGCTGCTCACGGCGATGCAGGAGATCGCGGCGGCCGCCGGCTCCCGAGGGATGGTGGGTGGGCAGACGCTGGACATCCTCTCCGAGGGGAAGGGGGTGGATGCGGCGCACCTCGAGTCCGTGCACCGGCACAAGACGGGGGCTCTCATCCGCGCGTCGCTCCGGGCCGGGGCGCTCCTGGCCGGAGCGGGCGAGGCGCAGCTTCGGGCCATCACGGCCTACGGCGAGGCGGTCGGGTTGGCGTTCCAGATCGCGGACGATGTCCTGAACGTGGAAGGGGAGGCGGCGACGATCGGCAAGGCGGTGGGGAGCGACGCTGCCAAGGGCAAGGCGACCTACCCGGCTGTGCACGGGCTCGAGGGGGCCAAGGCCCGGGCTGCCGGCCTGGTGGCCGAGGCCATCAGGGCCCTGGAGCCGCTCGACGCGCGGGCCGATCCGCTGCGCGGCATCGCCCGCTTCATCGTCGAGCGGCGCCGCTAGGGAGAGCCAGGGGACAGCGGTGGAGATTCCGCGGATGATGCCGGCGGCCGTGTATGTCGGGGACGGGCGCGTCGAGGCCCGCTCCCTGCCGGTCCCGGCCATCGGGTCCGGTGAACTCTTGGTGGCACTCCGCTCCTGCGGCCTCTGCGGCTCCGACGTCTACAAGATCGTCCACGGGACCGTGGCCGCGCCTGCCGTCCTGGGCCATGAGGTGGTGGGGACCGTCGTGGCGGTCGGGACGGGGGTCCAGGCGTTTTCGCCGGGGAACCGCGTGGTGGTCTCGCACCACGTCCCCTGCGGGACTTGCCACTACTGCCGTCACGGGAACGTCTCCATGTGCCGGGCTTTCCGCGAGAGCAACCTCGATCCGGGAGGGTTCGCTGCCTTCATCCGGGTCCCGCAGCGTCACGTGGCGGAGGTCACCCTCCCGGTCCCGGACTCGTTGGCCGACGCCGAGGCCGCCTTCACCGAGCCACTCGCATCCTGCCTGCGGGCGCTCAAGCGCTCGCCCCTGGAGGCCGGAGAGGCGGCGGTCGTGGTCGGGCTTGGCTCGATCGGGTTGCTCTTCATCCAGCTGCTCGGTCTGCGGGGCGCGCGAGTCGTGGGGGTGGACCCGATCCCGGAGCGGCGGGAGATCGCCCGGCACCTCGGGGCGGAAGCCGCCCTCGACCCGACCCGCGAGGACGTGGCGGCCGCCATCCGGGCCGTGAGCGACGGCCGCGGCGCGGACCTTGCCGTCCTCACGGCGGGGAGCGCGGCGGTCCTCCCTCCCGCCCTCGCCTGGGTGCGTGACGGCGGTGCCCTCTGCTGTTTCGCTCCCCTGGCCCCGGATGCGGCGGTCCCCGTGAACCTGAACCCCCTCTACTACCGGGAACTGACCCTCTTCGGCTCCTACTCCCCCTCGCCGGCCGACCTCCGGGAGGCTCTCGGTCTTCTGGCAGCCAGGCGCGTCCGGGCAGCCGAACTGATCACGCACCGGCTCCCCCTCAGCGCTCTCGGGGAGGCCGTGGCCCTGGTTCGGCAGCGCCGGGCCCTGAAGGTCATTCTGGGCCCGAATGAGGAGGGAGCCTGATGCCGGCGACCGGCGGTCGTGGGGGCGCTTCTATCCCGACCAGGATGCGGGCGGTGACGTTCCACGGCCCCGGGGACATCCGCTACGGGACGGTTCCGGTCCGGCGGCCCGGGCCCGGGGAGGTCCTCGTCCGGGTCGAGGTCGCCCTGACCTGCTCCACCGACGTCAAGACCTTCCGCCGGGGCCACCCGGTCATGATCCAGGCGATTCCCACCGTCTTCGGCCACGAGTTCGCCGGGGTGGTGGCGGCGGTGGGGAAGGGGGTGGAGCAGTTTACGGTCGGCCAGCGGGTGGCCGCTGCCAATTCGGCTCCCTGCCTGACCTGCGGCTATTGCCGGAGCGGAAAGGAGAACCTCTGCGACCGCCTCCTCTTCCTGAACGGCGCGTTCGCCGAGTACGTCCGGGTCCCGGCAGCCCTGGCGGCGGTGAACTTGCTCCCTCTCCCCGACGATCTGCCGGCGCGGGAGGCCGCCTTCCTGGAGCCGCTCGCCTGCGTCCTGCACGGGGTGGACCGTGCCGGGGTGCGGGCGGACGACACGGTGGCCATCCTCGGCACCGGACCGATCGGCCTCCTGCTCCTCCAGGCGGCCCGGCTCCGGGGCGCTCGCTGTATCGCTGTGGGCCGCGGGGCGCTCCGCCTCAGCCGGGCCTACGCGTGCGGGGCGGAGGCGGTCGTGGATCTCGAGGCCACCCCGGACCCGGTGGCGGCGGTCCGGGAGCGGACGCCGGGGGGTCTCGGGCCGGACATCGTCATCGAGGCGGTGGGCCGGCCGGAGGCGTGGGAGCAGGGCGTCGCCACTGTCCGGAAGGGTGGGACGGTGGCGTTCTTCGGCGGCTGCGCCGCGGGCACCCAGGTCCGTGTGGACACCCAGCGCTTGCACTACGAGGAGTTGACATTGCTGGGGGTTTTCCACCATACTCCCGGGCACGTCCGGGAGGCCTTGAACCTGTTGGCCGGACGGCGCCTGAACATCGAGTCCCTTCTCAGTCACGAAATGTCGCTGAAAGACCTGGAGGCGGCCCTCACCGCGATGGAGCGGAGGGACGCGCTGAAGGTCGTCATCGTTCCCTGATGCGTTGGGGGGCAGCGATCCCCCGGTGACCAACCAGCCGCGGCCGGCCACCTGAGCCCCGGTCGGCCCCTCCTGGGCATCCGACATACGATCGTCGTTTGGGAGGAGTGACCCTCAGCCGGGGTGAGGTGTCTCGCAGAGGCATCACCCCGGTCGGGGAGAGGCCACGGGGAGCGTGCCGCCGGGAGAGCTGGCAGCGCCAGGAAGAGAGAGGGAGGAGGGACGGGGATGCGGAGTGTGGTGCGGAGTCTCGTGGTCGTCGGTCTCACTCTCGCCCTGGCGGCAGGGATGAGCTTCGGCGAAGAGCCCCTCCCCCAGGACGACGGGTTTGGATGGAACGGCGGCGCTGGCATGTGGGAGAAGGCCGGGCGGGGGATCAGCAATGTGACGCTGGGATTCCTGGTCGAGTGGCCGAAGACGGTGATTGTGGAGACCGAGGCCCGCGGGCCGCTCTTCGGCCTGACCGTCGGCCTGATCAAAGGGATCGGACTCGGCATGGGCCGGACGTTTGTGGGGGTCTACGAGCTGGTGACATTCCCCCTGCCCAACGGCTCCGACTACGCGCCGGTCCTGGAGCCCGCGACCCCGTTCTCGGCGGCCCGGACCGAGCGGTTCCTCGACACGCCGATCCGGTAGGAAGAACCGGCCAGTCCCGGCGGGACGCGGGGGCACGGGCGAGCGCGCATGGACACCGACCCGGTTCCGCGGGGCCGCCGGCCTGCGGGAGCGATCCCGCTCGTGGCCGGCGGCCTTCTCACGCTGTGGTTGGGTGGAGGGGTTGCCGCGCAGGAGATGCCGCCGGCCCGGGTGCCTCTTGCCCTCCCGCTCCAGACCCAGAGCGGAGAACGTGAGGAACCTGCCTTCCCCGGCACCCTCCGGAAGGGCTCCCAGGAGTTTACCTTTCTGGTGGGGTACGGGGAGCAGATCGAGCTCTTCGGGGGGAACCAGGAGGATCGGGAGTTTCTCTTCTTTACGCCTCGTTGGGGGATCGTCCTGACCGATCCGGTGGGGATAGACTTCGTGCGGGGCAGCCTCGAGTTCGTGGCGGAGCCCAGTGCCATCATCACGGCTGATACGCCTCGGATCCTCTCCGGCGGGATCGCGGCCCTTCTCAAGTACAATTTCTATACCGGGACCCGCCTGATGCCCTTCGTGGAATTGGGGGCCGGCCTCATGGTCTCCACGGATCGGCTGCAGGGCCAGGGCTCCTCCTTTAACTTCACCCCCCAGGGGGGGGCGGGCTTCCATTTCTTCCTCACCCGGGAGTGGGCCTTGACCGCCGCCTACCGCTTCTGGCACGCCTCCAACGCCGGGACCGCCTACCCGAACCTTGGAGCGAACGTGAATATTGCCTTCTTCGGCCTCGCCTATTTTTTCCCGTAAGGGTTTCCACCTCCGACGGCCCGGCGCAGTGAGACCCGAGCCGCCGGGTGCAAGGGGCCTGCCCCCGCGAAGGTGCTCCCGCTCGCATTGTGGGTTGGTCCCCCCGGCATTACCCCGTTCTTGACTCTGCCCCCTTCCTCTGATACCGAAGCACCGGGTGGCCGGATCGGCAGGCGCCCGGAGGGCCGGTGGACTTCCCGGTAACCTGCCCCCAGTGCGGCTGGACCGGACAGATTGACGAGGCCAGGCCTGGCCCCAAGGTCGCCCTCTGCCCCCAGTGCGGAGCCCCCCTCTTCCCCGAGGAGGAGTGACGCCTCCCGGCCGGCGCATTGCGGCTGCCTCGGCGGCAGGGCGCGGTCGCGGCCCCCCGACGCAGCCCTGTCTGGGTATCGGGCGGAGGAGGGGGGCTGCGGCCGGAAAGCCCTGCCGCCTGAGTTGCGGCGAGGAGCGCGGCCGCGCCCTGCCGTCGGGGGCGCGGGGCGCGACCCGGATTCTGCGCCATGCGCTTCCAGGGCTACATCTTCGACCTGGACGGGACCATCTACCTGGGACCCCGGGTGATTGACGGGGCTGCCGCGACGATCCGGGCGCTCCGCGAGCGCGGCGCGCGGGTCTGCTTCCTCTCGAACAAGCCGGTCGAGAGCCGGGCGCACTACGCCGAGAAGCTGCGGGGCTTCGGCATCGCCGCTGATCTCACGAGCGTGGTGAATTCCTCGTACGTGATGGCCCGCTACCTGGCCAGCCGGGATCCGGGCGCGCCGGTCTACGTCATCGGGGAGCCGCCGCTGAAGGAGGAACTGACCGCCGCGGGGCTTCACGTGGAGGCGGACCCGACCCGGGTCCGCTACCTGATCATCGCCTTCGACCGGACCTTCGACTACCGGAAACTGCACGATGCCCTCATTGCCGTCCGCCACGGGGCCCGGATGCTGGCGACGAACCCCGATCGAACCTGCCCCACAGAGGCGGGGGAGATCCCCGACGCAGCCGGGATGATCGGGGCGGTCGAAGGGGTGACCAACCGGAAGGTGGAGGTGGTGGTGGGGAAGCCGAACCGGATCATGCTGGAGGTGGCCCTGGAGCGCCTGGGCCTCCCCGCGGGCGCGTGCCTGATGGTGGGGGACCGGCTGGAGACCGATGTGGCGATGGGGAGGGCGGCCGGGATGCCGACGGCCCTGGTCCTGACCGGGGTCACGCGGCGGGACGAATTGGCCGCAGCCCCGGTGCGCCCGGACTACGTTCTGGAGAGCATCCAGGATCTCCTCACCTTGGACCACTAATACAAACGAGAGAATCAACGTGACAAAGTCCGGGTCCTGTCGCCGGCGCCGCCCCGGCCCCCGGGCCCCGGGGGGAACCCTCCCGTGGTTCCCCCCCTCGGCCAAGCGCCGATGGGCCCCCCCTCCGCTACGGGGGCCGTCGGGCGGCATCCGGCGCCACCCGGACCTTGTGTCACCCAATTTATCTCGTTTGTATTAGGTGGCGAGGGCACCGGGCGGCGTCGGGGCTGGCGCGGCGGGCCATGGATCTCTTCTCGCTTCAGGGCAAAGTCGCGCTGATCACCGGAGGGCTGGGGGACATTGGCCGGACGCTCGCCACGGGCTTCGCGGAGGCGGGCGCCGACCTGGCCCTGCTGGATCGTTCGCTGGCCCGCCAGGCCGAGGTGGAGGCCGAGGTCCGCGCCGCCGGGCGCCGCATCCTCTCGCTGGAGGCGGATGTCCGGGTAAAGGCCCAGGTGGACGGGGCATTCCAGGAGGCGTTGGATCGCCTCGGGCGCCTGGACATCGCGGTCAACTGCGCCGGCCTGAACGTCCGGGGCCCCGCGGAGGACCTGGCGGAGGCCGACCTGGAAACGATCCTGGACGTGAACCTGAAGGGGGTCTTCCTGTGCGGGCAGGCGGCGGCCCGCATGATGAAGGCGCGGGGGGGCGGCAAAATCATTAATATAGCCTCCATCGGCGGGGCCGTGGCCCTGCCCTCCTCCGCCGCCTACTGCGGGACCAAGGGCGGGGTCGTCCTCCTCACGCGAGCCTGGGCCGCCGAGTGGGCGCCCCACAACATCCAGGTCAACGCCATCGGCCCGACCTATATCCGGACCCAGTTGAACGCTGCCTTCGTGGACCGGCCGGAGATCCGCGAGCGGATCCTCCGGTTCACTCCCGCGGGCCGTCTGGGCCGGTGCGAGGATCTGGTGGGGACGGCGATCTACCTCGCCTCCTCGGCGTCCGACCTGGTGACGGGCCAGACCATCTTCGTTGACGGGGGGTACACCGCGGTCTGAGGCGGGGCGCCCGCTCGGCTGGGCGCCCCCCCGCGCCGCCGGGCAGCCGCCCACCGACCCTTGACATTGCCCCCCCGGTCCTTTAGGGTCACGCCAGTCGCGTCTTCCGAACCCCCGTGGTGCACCTCCAACTCGCCGCACCCGACCTCTGCCCCCGCCGCAGGGGAGGGCCTGGCATGGCAGCCGGGAAGAGCGTTCCCCGGGCCCGCGTCAGTGTCAGCCGTCGGGCGACCCCCGCTACGGCGCTGGCTTCTCCCGCGGAGACGATGACTCCCACGCGCGAGCAGGCCCTGCACATCTACCGGACCATGCTCCGGATCCGGGCCTTCGAGGAGAAGGCGAGCGAGCTGTTTCTCGC
>JAHFDC010000202.1 GCA_023249205.1 Candidatus Methylomirabilota bacterium | reverse complement strand
TGGGGGGAACCGAGACCATCCCGGGCCGCGTCGCCGCGGCCGCCGCCGCCTTCGGGAGCGCCCTCGCCATGCAGGCGAAGGGGGAGGCGGGCTACGCCCGGCTGGCGTACCGGGAGGTGGCGGAGCGAGCGGAAGCAGCAGCGCGCGGCCTGGTCGCCCTGGGGCTCAAGCCGGCGGATCGCGCGGTCCTCCTCTCGGAGAACCGTCCGGAATGGGGGGTGGCCTACCTGGCCATCACCGGCGCCGGCGGGACCGCCGTCCCCCTCGACGCCCAGCTCAGCGACGCCGAGGTCGCCAACTGCGCCCGCCACGCCGGGGCAGAACTGATCATCGCCTCCGGGCGCTTCCGTGAGCGACTGACGGCCCTGACCGGCCAGGGACTCCATGCCACCATTGTTGACCTGGACGGCGGACCCGGGAATCGCCCGTTCGAGACGCTCGCGGAGGGGGGGGCCGGGATCGCTTTGCCGGGGATCGCGGCCGAGGCCCCCGCCTCGATCCTCTACACCTCCGGGACCACCGGCACACCGAAGGGGGTCGTGCTCACCCACAGGAACTTCCTGGCAAACGCCCAGACCGCCCTGGACTTCGGCCTCTGCCGTCCCGACGATGTCATCCTCGCCCTCCTGCCGCTCCACCACGCTTTCCCGTTCATGGCCAATTTCCTCGTCCCCCTGCTCTCGGGCTCCTGCGTGGTCTTCCTCCAGAGCCTGAAGGCGCCGGATCTGCTCGCCTGTATGCAGGAGACGGGCGTGACGGTCCTCGTGGGAGTCCCGCAACTGTACGCCATGCTGCACCGGGGCCTCTGGGAGCAGGTGGGTCGCCGGCCCGCTCTTGCCCGCGCAGCCTTCCGGGTGCTCTTGGCCGTCAGTGACCGGCTCCTGCCGCTCACCGGGGAGCGCGCCGGCCGGTTCCTCTTCCGGCAGGTCCACCGGCGCTTCGGCGGGCGGCTGCGCCTGCTGGCCAGCGGCGGCGCCAAGCTTGACCCTGCAGTGGGTGCCGACTTCAGGCGCCTGGGCTTCCCGATCCTGGAGGGCTACGGGCTCACCGAGACCGCCCCCATCGTTTCCTTCAACCCGCCGGGGCGCGCCGTGCTGGAGTCGGTGGGGCGGCCGCTGCCGGGCGTCGAGGTTCGCATCGGGACGCCGGATCGAGACGGGGTGGGCGAAATCCTGGTCCGGGGCCCGAACGTCACGTCCGGCTACTACCGGAACCCGGAGGCGACGGCGGAGGCCATCCGGGAGGGATGGCTGCACACGGGGGATCTCGGCACCCTGGACGCGCGGGGCTACCTCTACATCACCGGGCGGGCCAAGGAGGTCATCGTCCTCCCCTCGGGGAAAAACATCTACCCGGAAGAGGTGGAGGCCCACTACCTCCAGTGCCCCTACATCAAGGAGATCTGCGTGGTCGGGGTGGAGGCCGGCGGCACGGCCGGGGTGGCCACCGAGAGCCTGCGGGCTCTCGTCCTCCCGGACTTCGACTACCTGAAGGCCCAGCGCCTCTCCAGCGCCCGGGAGGCGATCCGGTGGGAGATGGAGAACTACTCCCGCCTGCTCCCCGCCCACAAGCGGGTCACCGGGTTCAGCCTCGTCAAGGAGCCGTTCCCCCGGACGCGCCTCGGGAAGATCCAGCGCCACCGCGTCCAGGAACTGTACCGGGATGTCTTGGCCGCGCCCCCGAGCCCCGAGGGGGCCGCGATCGCCGACGACCCGCTGCTCGCACGACTCGGAGCCGACCGGATCCTCGCCCTCCTCAGCGAACGGGCCAAGGGGCGGCCGGTGCGCCTGGACGACAACCTCGAGCTGGACCTGGGGATTGACTCGCTCGGCCGGGTGGAGCTGGTCGTGGCCCTGGAGGAGACGTTCGGCATCGAACTGCCCGACGAGGCCGGCTCGGAGGTCTTCACGGTCCGGGAACTCATCACCCGGGTCCTCGAGGCGGCGGGGAGCGGCCGGGTGCCCACCGCGAGCCGGCGAAGCCCCTGGGAGGCGCTCCTGAGTACCCCGCCGGACGCGGCAATGCAGGCGCGCCTCGCCGCCGGCAGCTCGGCCCAGGCCCGCGTCTTCACCTGGTTCGTCCGGCAGGTCTCCTGGCTCCTCTTCACCCTCGGCTGCCGCCTGCGCGTCCGGGGATGGGAGCGGGTGCCGGAGACGGGGCCCTGCATCCTGGCCGTGAACCACTCATCTTACATAGACGCTTTTGTCATTGCCGCCTCTCTCCCCTACCGGTTCGTCACCCGGCTCCATTACGTCGGGTTCCAGACATTCTTTCAGGGTCCGATCATGGACTGGTTTGCCCGCAACGTCCGGGTCATCGCCATTGACCTGGACGCCTACCTCGCGAGGGCCCTGCAAACGGCCGCCCACGTCCTGCGCGAGGGGAAGATCCTCTGCGTCTTCCCCGAGGGGGCCCGCTCGATTGACGGGACCGTGAAGCCCTTCAAGAAAGGGACAGGGATCCTGGCACTGGGGGTGAAGGTCCCGCTGGTCCCGGTGCACCTCGGGGGGACCTTCGAGGTCTGGCCGCGCGGGGAGCGCTGGCCCCGGCCCGCTGCCGTCCGCGTGACCTTCGGGGAGCCGGCCAGCGTGGACGAGTTGCTCCGGGATCCTGCCGCCGTCGGCGCCGACGAGCCGGAGCGCCTCATGGCCGCGCTCAGGGCCCGGGTGGCCGCCCTGGCCGGGCCCGTTGATGCGGGGAGAGGCCTCGCCTAGAATACGGACATGCGACACCGCCCCCTGAAGGATTACTACCGGATCCTCGGCGTTCCGCCGGACGCCGCGGACGAGGAGATCAAGCGGGCCTACCGCCGGCTCGCCCTCAAGTACCACCCGGACCGCAACCCCGGGGACGGGGAGGCCGAGGAGCGCTTCAAGGAGGCGAGCGAGGCCTACGCTGTTCTGACGGACCCGGAGAAGCGCCGGGCCTACGAGGGGGCGCGGAGCGCTGGGCCTGAGTTACGGGGGCGTCCCGACTTCGGCTACAGTCAGGAGGAGATCCTCCGGGACCTTCTGGGCGGGCTCAGGGCGAACCCCTTCTTTGCCGACCTGGTGGAGGAGTTCCTGCGGGCCGGCGTCCG